>NZ_LATC01000008.1:0-77795 GCF_001414075.1 Mycobacterium sp. UM_11
ACACCGCCGGCGCCTGGCTGTTCGACATGGGCATGCTCGTGGGGCTGTCGATCGCGTACACCGCCGTCGTTCGGTGGCGGATCCGGCTCAAGCACTGAGCCGCTCAGCCGTCGAGCCGCAACCCCTGAGCCGCCGCGAAGGCGACGGCCTGACCGACGTCCACACGCGCCCCCGTCAGCCTCGCGGTTCGCCACAGCGAGGCATCCACGGTCGCGCCGCGCAGGTCGGCGTCGTCCAGCCGGGCGCCCGTCGCCCGCGCGCCGGACAGGTCGGCGCCGCGCAACACCGCCTTGCGCAGGTCCGCCTCCACCAGGCTGGCCTCGCGCAACCGGCAGCCGCTCAGGTCGACGCCCCGCAGGTCGTTACCGCCGAGCACCGCGAGCGTGAAGTCGACCTCGTCGAAGACGATCGGCCGCAACCGGCACTGCACGAAGACCGACCCCAGCATGCTGCATTGCGCAAACGTGCTGTGCCACAACGATGTTCGCTGAAAGGTGCAATTGCGAAACGCCGACCCGCGATGTTGCGACTCGGCCAGGTTCGCGCCGCTGAAGTTGCACTGGTCGAACACGGCCCGCTCGGTGCGCAGCCGGCTGAGATCTGAGTCGGTGAAATCGTGGCCGGTGAACTCGCGATCGGCCCAGGGGTCGGTCAACTGGCGAGGGTGGTCAGCGCGTATTCGCTCACCGCGATCAAGGCGTCGGTCGCCGACCGGCGGTCCCGGGCGTCGACCGTGATCACCGGGATGTGCGCGGGCAAGGTGAGCGCCTCGCGCACCTCGGCGACCGGGTAGCGCGGCGCGCCGTCGAACTCGTTGACCGCGACCAAGAACGGCAGGTTGCGGTGCTCGAAGAAGTCGACGGCGGCGAAGCTGTCCTCCAGGCGGCGGCAGTCGACCAACACGATCGCCCCGATGGCGCCGCGGACCAGGTCGTCCCACATGAACCAGAACCGGCGCTGCCCCGGCGTTCCGAACAGGTAGAGCACCAGGTCCTCTTCGAGCGTGATGCGGCCGAAGTCCATCGCGACGGTGGTGGTCCGCTTGTCCGGGGTGGCCTCCAGCGCGTCGACGGCGGTCGAGGCGTCGGTGAGCATCGCCTCGGTGCGCAGCGGCATGATCTCCGACACCGCACCGACGAAAGTCGTTTTGCCGGCGCCGAATCCGCCCGCGATGACGATCTTGGTCGATGCGTGGGCGGAATCGGAGTGCACGTCGGGCCGCGCCTCAGAGTGCCTTAAGGCCACGCAGGGTCCTTCCTATCAGTTCGTGGCGCTCATCCCTTGTCGAACGCTCGGACAACGTCCTATGCACCCGAAGGTAGCCGGACAACACCAGATCGCCGACGAGGACGCGCGTGACGCCGAGCGGCAGATCGAGTCGGGCCGAGATCTCCGCGACCGACGGGCTGGCGACGCACAGTTGGATGATCTTGCCTTTCGCGTCGTCGGGCGGCCATTTGTGGGCCAGGCCGGCCTGCAGCGTCTGGATCGGCGCTTCCACGGGAAGGTCGACGTCGGTGCCGGTCCGTCCGGACGTCAGGGTGTACGGGCGGACCAGGTTGCCGCTACGCGGGCTCGGCCGGGGCTCGGATTCGTCCATCGCGGCTCACGAGACGCCAGACCGGCGGGTGGACTGCACCACGCCGCCGACGCGCTCGACCAGGATGGCCATCTCGTAGCCGATTTGACCGATGTCGCACGACGTCTCGGCCAGCGTGGCCAGGTGCGAACCGTCGCCGACGCGCATCAACAGCAGGTAGCCGTTCTGCATCTCGACCACCGATTGCAGCACCTGGCCGCCCTCGAACAGCTGGGCCGCGCCGGTCGCGAGGCTGGCCAGGCCGGAGGCCACCGCGGCCAGCTGGTCGGCGCGCTCGCGCGGGAGGTGTTCGCTGGCGGCGATGGGCAGCCCGTCCACGGAGACCAGCAGGGCGTGCGCCACGCCGGGGACCTCGCGGGCGAACCGCGTCACCAGCCAGTCCAGCGGATTACCGGGCGACGTCATTCCTGATCATCCCCCTGCTCGCGGGCGTGCGACCGGCCGGTGCGCACGCCGCCGAAGTGGCTGCTGAACGACGCCCGAACCGCCTCGGGGTCGCGTGCCGTGGCCGCGTGCTGCGGTTCCCGATCGGAGTCCGGCTGGTCCGGCCCGGGCAGGCCCGTCCCGTTGGCCGCCCCGGGAACCAGCCGGGCGCCGGGCGTGCGGACCGGCAGACCGTGCTCGGCGGTGCGCGACTCGACGGGCTTGTCTTCGGCCGCGGCGGCCAGCGTCCAGCCGCGGTCCCACACCGACTGCCAGTCCAGGTCGGGGCTGTTGACCAGGTCGTGCGGGTCGCCCAGCATCTCCGACAGCATGCGCCGGTAGATCACGTCGTCGTCGGCCGCCTGGGTGGCGGGCTGGGTGGCGGCCTTGGGGGCGGGCGGGATCGACGGGCCGGGCGCGCTCGGGGTCGCCGGCTTGTCGGCCTCCCGGGACCGCGCGGCGAAGAACGCCGACGTGTCCGACGCCGCCCGCACCGGCTGGGGCGCTTCGGGTTTGGGCTCCGGAGCCGGCGGCGCCGCCGGGCTCGGCGGCGCGGCCGGGGTGGCCGGGGCGCCGCCGCTCTCCCACCACGGGCTGGGCAGTTCGCGGCGCTGCCGCTGCGGCAGCCGCGCGGCGGGCGCGTCGGGCACCTCGGTGATGCCGCTGGAACCGGGGTTGCGGCGCGGCAGCAGGGTGACGGACGGCGCGGCCTCCTGGGCGGCGGGCTCCGGCTTGCGTTCGGCTTCGGGCGCCGGGGCGGCGGGTTGCGCGCTGGGCGAGGACACCGCCCGGATCCGGGCCACCCGGGCGGGCTGGGCCGCGGCCGTGCCCTCGAGGATCGTGGGCGGCAGGTAGATCTCGGCGGTGGTGCCGGAGCCCGCCTCGTTGGCCGCCGGGCCGCGCAGCCCCACCCGGATGCCGTGCCGGGCCGCGATCCGGCCGACCACGAACAGGCCCATGTGCCGGGCGTTGTCGGGGCTGACCTCGCCGCCGGCCTGCAGCCGCATGTTGGCGATCCGCCGATCGGTGTCGTTCATGCCCAGGCCGGAGTCCGCGACCCGCACCACGACTCCGCCGTCCCCGCCGCGGGCCGCCGACACCCGCACGGGCGTCGCGGGCGGCGAGTAGCGCAGGGCGTTGTCGATCAGCTCGGCGAACAGGTGGATCGCGCCGCCGGCGGCCGCGCCGATCAGCGTGGCGTTCTCCGGCAGCCCGGCGATCTCGACGCGGCGGTAGTCCTCGACCTCCGACACCGCGGCGTTGAGCACGGTCGACAGCGGCACCGGGTCGCGCTGGTCGCGGGCGAGCTGCGCGCCGGCGAGCACCAGCAGGTTGGCGCTGTTGCGGCGCAGCCGCGCGGCCAGGTGGTCCAGCCGGAACAGGCTGTCCAGGCGCTCGGGGTCCTCCTCGTTGCGCTCCAGCCGGTCGATCAGCGACAGCTGCTGGTCCACCAGCGACCGGCTGCGCCGCGACATGGTCTCGAACATGTCGTTGACCAGCAGCCGCAGCCGGGCCTCGTCGCCGGCGAGCAGCAGGGCCTGGGTGTGCAGTTCGTCGACCGCGTGCGCGACCTGGCCGATCTCCTCGGTGGTGTACACGGGCAGCGGCTCCGGCGTCGGCTCGGCGCCGCCGGCCTTGACCCGGGCGATCTCCTCCTCGAGGTCGGTGTGGGCCACCTTGAGGGCGCCGTCGCGCAGGATCCGCAAGGGCCGCACCAGCGCGCGCGCCACCAGCAGCACGACCACCAGCGCGATCACGATGGCGGACAGCACCAGGACGGTGTCGAGGATCGCGGCGTTGCGCTTGTCGGCGGCCTGGGCGTGCACGGCCTTGGTCACCGACGCGGTCGCGTCCCTGATCACCTGATCGGCGATGTCGTCGGTGGTTTGGATCGAGCGCAGCAGGTCGGCGTTGTCGACGAGCACGCTGGCCGGATCGGACATGATCGCCATCCGGGTCACCAACTGCTGCTGCAGGGTCTTGGCCGCGGGCGAACCGGCGCCGAGGACCTCGCTCATCCCGAACAGCGTCGACGGCTCGGTGCCGGCCAGGGTGATCATCGAGGTGCGCAGCTGCGGCTCGGGCAGGTCGGCGCCGCGGGTGACCAGGATCTTCTGCATGGTCATCTGCCCGCGGGCCCCGACCGCCCGGCTCAGGCCCTGGGTCTGGGCGCGGATCTTCTCGTCGTCAACGCGCACCGAGGCGTTGATGACGTCCTCCGCATTCAGCAGGATCGGGGCGTAGAGGGTCACCCGTTCCCGCAAACCGAGGCCGTTGTCGGACGCCTTGTTCACCAGCATCTGGCCGCCGTCGAGCAAGTTGTTCACCCCCGACCGGACCTCGGGGGTCACGTCGGTGTCGCGCAGCCGGGTGTCCAGCTCGTACTTGCGGGCCTCGAAGTTCTTCTTGGCGCCGTCGACGTCGCGCCCGGTGCTGCCCGCCAGCAGGGCCACGTCCAGCGCCGACATGTACTTGGTGACCACCGGCACCAGGTCCGCGCGGGCGGCGGCCAGCCGCAGGCCGCCCGAGTTCGCCATCGCGCCCTGGATCCGCAGCGCCCCGAACGCCGTCGCCAGCACCAGCGGGACCAGCACAATCGCCAGGACCTTCCACCGGACCGGCCAGTTGCTCAGCGACCAGGTCGGGGGGCGTTTGGCCGGCGCCGGGTCGGCGTGGACCTGCGGCGACTCGGACCGGACCGCCTCGGCCGCGTGGGCCGGGCGGGCGAACATGGTCACGTCGCCGCGGCCGCGCGACCGGCCGCTGCGCTGATGGTCAGCGCTCGAGAAAACGAGAGGCTCATGAGACTTCCTGCTTTATCCACCCGTGCCACGCCAGAGGGGCGCGAGCGCGTCAACGTGGCAATCCGACGAGTATGACAGCCCGCGGTCCAGGTCACCACAGTCCGTACTGAGCAGACAGGCTCCTCCAAGGTGGTGCCGCGCACGGGCGGACGATCCTGGCAAACCCGCTAGGCGTGGCGGAGGACCGCGACGAGGAAGTCCGAGTCATCGGTGAACGGGCGGAGATCCCAGGTGGACAGCAGCAGGTCGGGCTCGAACCCGGCGGCCGTCGCGTCGCCCAGGAACTCGGCGAACCCGTAGTCGCGGCCGGCGCCGAAGCCGATCGCCGCCCGGCCCTCGCCGCCGAGGTGGGCGCGCAGGCGGCCCAGCACCCGGACGCGGGTGCTGGGGGCGAGGAACGTCATCACGTTGCCGGCGGACACGATCACGTCGAACGGTTCGGCGATGCCGCGCGCGGGCAGGTCGAGCTCGGCGAGGTCGCCAACCAGCCAGCGCGGGCCGGGGTGGTCCTGCTCGGCCGCTTCGATCAGCGCCGGATCGACGTCGACGCCGACGACGTGGTGGCCGGCGGCGGCCAGGTACCCGCCGAGGCGGCCGGGCCCGCAACCGGCGTCGAGGATGCGGGCACCGCGCGGCGCCATCGCGTCCACGAAGCGGGCCTCGCCGGCCAGGTCGTCGCCGGCGCGGGCCATCGCCCGGAACCGCTCGATGTACCAGCGCGAATGTCCTGGATCGGCAGCGACTTTCTGCATCCAGAGGCTCTGCTCGACCATGCGACCATTATCGCGTTGTGTTCAAGCTGATGTTTTACTGCCCGCGCATCCCCCCGAACACGGGCAACGCGATCCGGACCGTGGCGGCGACGGGCTGCGAACTGCACCTGGTCGAGCCGATGGGCTTCGACCTGTCCGAGCCCAAGCTGCGGCGGGCCGGGCTGGACTACCACGACCTGGCGTCGGTCACGGTCCACGCCTCGCTCGCGGCCGCGTGGGAGGCGCTCACGCCGGCCCGGGTGTTCGCGTTCACGTCGCACGCGCCCACGTCGTTCGCGGACGTCCGCTACCGGGCGGGCGACGTGTTGATGTTCGGGCCCGAGCCCACCGGGCTGGACGCCGCGACGCTGGCCGACGAGCACATCACCGAGCAGGTGCGCATCCCGATGCTGGCCGGCCGCCGCTCGCTGAACCTGTCCAACGCCGCGGCCGTCGCCGTCTACGAGGCCTGGCGCCAGCACGGCTACCCGGGCGGTGTCTAGCGATGAGTTACGCGGCCGGCGGCGGTCAACATTGATATGCCCACCTTCATCACGATCGGTTACGGCGAAGCGGCCGGATACCACCAGTTGAGCGACGACCGCAAACACGCCGCGCACGCTCGCGACGACGAGCTCAGCGCGGCCGGCGCCCTCGTCGGCCGAGCCGGACAACCCGTGCAGGTGCGCAACCCGGACGGCGCGGGCGTGCGGATCGAGCCCGGCCCCTTCCTGCGCTCGGCGTTGCCGATCGCGGGGTTCGCGGTGGTCGAGGCCGAGGACATCGACGCGGCGATCGAGCGGGTGAGCCAGACGCCGTGTGCGGTCGCGCACGGGGTCGTCGAGGTTTGGCCTCTGCAAACCTGATTACCAGGTGTTCCAGTGGGTGAGCTGCTCGGCGGGCAGCCGCTTGGCCGGGCGGAAGTCGGTGCCCTTGGTGTAGGCGATGGGGAACAGCCCGCCCTGGCTGTACTCGTCGAACGGGATGCCCACCACGTCGGCGACCTGCTTTTCACCGTCACCGAGCAGGTGCAGCGTCGTCCAGCACGACCCCAGCCCGCGTGAGCGCAGCGCCAGGCAAAAGCTCCAGACCGCCGGGAACAGCGACGCCCAGAACGACACGCCGCCCAGCGGCTGCTTCTCCTCCCGGCCAAAGATGCAGGGAATCAGCAACACCGGCGCCTCGTGCATGTGTTCGGCGAGGTAGGTCGCGGAGTCGCGCACCTTGCCCATCCGCTCCCCGCGGGTGTCCCCCTCGGCGTATTCGGGAGCGGGTGAGCTCAGATAGGCGCGGGCGTTCTTCAGATAGACGTCGCCGATCGCCTTCTTCTTGTCCGCGTCCTCGACGAACACCCACTGCCAGCCCTGCGAATTGGATCCGGTGGGCGCCTGCAGCGCCAGGTCGAGGCATTCCATAAGCACCTCGCGGGGTACCGGCTTGTCGAAGTCGAGGCGTTTGCGGACCGAGCGGGTGGTGGTGAGGACTTCGTCGACGGACAAGTTGAGGGTCATGTTTGGAGGTTACATTCGGCCTATGAGCGTCGAACTGACAGAAGAGGTTTCCCAGCGGCTCGAGTCGGACAACTTCGGCTGGCTGACCACCGTCGCCAAATCGGGTCAACCGGTTCCCCGGCTGGTCTGGTTTTACTTCGACGGCACCAGGCTCACGGTGTACACGTTGCCGCAAGCCGCCAAAGTCGCCCATATCAAGAGGCATCCCGAGGTGAGCCTCAATTTGGATTCCGACGGCAGCGGCGGCGGCATCATCGTCATCGGGGGCACCGCGACGGTCGACGCGACCGGCGTGAACTGCCGGGACGACGCGCCCTACTGGGCGAAATACCGGACGCTCGCCGAGGAATTGGAGTCGGAGACGGGCATGTCGATGGAGGCGTTCAGCACCCGGTTGGCGATCACCCCGACCCGGGTCTGGACGACACCGGAGGCCTAGTCGTGATCGGTCCCGGTCAGCTTGCGGGCGGGGGCGGCTCGCCGGGCGGGATCGCCCCGCCGCAGCCGCCCGGCGGAGGCGGCCCCGGCAGGGGTTCGTCGCCGCCGACGCAGTCGTAATAGAACTGCGGGCCGACTATCCAGGTTTTCATCCACTGGTGCCAAAACGAGCCGTCGGGATACTTCTCGCCGTCGCACACGGCCAGATTGCCGTAACCCCATCGACCGCCCGGGCAGAAGCCCTTCGTCATGTCCGGCTGGTGCGGGTCCGGCGGATCGGCGCTGGCGGCGGCGGGCGAAAGAACAAGCGCCGCAGCACAACCCAGCATCGCGGCGCCGTGGCGAACGGGCTTGAATCTCATTTCGACTCCCTTGACACCCTCGATCAATACAGCCGATTCCCAGCGATCTGTTTGCAGTAGCGTACGGCGCGGCGCATGTGCTGTGTGCCTTTCCGCGCAAACGGCTCGACAACCGCTTCGGCCGCGCCGAACGTGCAGTCACGGCGAGAATTTCGCCAAAACCTCGCCGTCAGTGCACGTTCGGTGCGGTGGTCTTGGCGGCCCGGGCGGCTCAGCGGAAGTCGCGCGACTTCGAGCCGACCGCCAGCGTGATGCGCCCCAGCCGCTCGGCGACGACGGTGACGGCGCCGCTGGCGTTTTGGACCTGGCCGCGCACCAGCATCGCCGGGGCGGTGTTGGCCAGCTTGCGGTGCCGCGCCCACACCGCCGGCGTGCACAGCACGTTGACCATTCCGGTCTCGTCCTCGAGGTTGAGAAACGTCACCCCCTGGGCCGTGCCGGGCCGTTGCCGGTGGGTCACCGCACCGGCGATCAGCACCCGATCGCCGTCGGGCACCGAAAGCAGCTTCTCGGCGGGCACCACACCCATCGCGTCCAGGTCCGCCCGCAGGAACTGCGTCGGGTAACTGTCCGGGGAGACGCCGGTGGCCCACACGTCGGCCGCGGCCAGTTCCAGCTCGCTCATCCCGGGCAGCGCCGGGATGTGCGACGACGAGCCCACCCCGGGCAGGCGGTCCGGGCGCTGGGTGGCGGCCGCCCCGGCCGCCCACAACGCCTCGCGCCGGGACATGGAAAAGCAGCCCAGCGCACCGGCCGTCGCCAGCGCCTCGGTCTGCGGCACCGACAGCTGCAACCGGGTGGTCAGGTCCAACAGGGAAGCGAAGGCGCCGTTGGTCTTTCGCTCCTGCACCAGCCGCTCGGCGAGGTCGTCGCCGATGTGCCGCACGGCGCCAAGGCCCAGGCGCACCTCCGTCCCGCCGTTCTCGAGGGTGGCGTACGCCAGGCTGGCGTTGACGTCCGGCCCGTGCACCGTCACGCCGTGCCGGCGCGCGTCGGCCACCAGCGACTGGGGCGAATAGAAGCCCATCGGCTGCGCGCGCAGCAGCGCCGCGCAGAACGCCGCCGGGTGGTGCAGCTTGAACCACGACGAGTAGAACACCAGCGACGCGAAGGACAGCGCGTGGCTCTCCGGGAAGCCGAAATTGGCGAAGGCTTCCAGCTTTTCGTAGGTCCGGTCGATCACCTCGTCGGGGGCGCCGTGCAGCGCGCGCATGCCCTCGTAGAACCGCCCGCGCAACCGTCGCATGCGTTCGGTGGAGCGCTTGGACCCCATGGCGCGCCGCAGCTGGTCGGCCTCGGCGGCCGAAAAGCCGGCGCAGTCCACCGCCAGCTGCATCAACTGCTCCTGAAAGAGCGGCACCCCCAATGTCTTTCGCAGCGCCGATTCCATGGACGGGTGGTCGTAGGTCACCGGGTCCAGGCCGTTGCGCCGCCGGATGTAGGGGTGCACCGATCCGCCCTGGATGGGACCGGGGCGGATCAGCGCGACCTCCACCACCAGGTCGTAGAAGATCCGCGGCCGCAGCCGGGGCAACGTGGCCATCTGCGCCCGCGACTCCACCTGGAACACGCCGACGGAATCGGCGCGGGCCAGCATCTCGTACACCGCCGGCTCGGAGAGGTCGAGGCGGGCCAGGTCGACCTCGATCCCCTTGTGCTCGGCCACCAGGTCGATGGCGTAGTGCAGCGCCGAGAGCATGCCCAGCCCGAGCAGGTCGAACTTCACCAAACCGATTGCCGCGCAGTCGTCTTTGTCCCATTGCAGGACGCTGCGGTTCTCCATGCGCGCCCACTCCACCGGGCACACATCGGCGATCGGCCGGTCGCAGATCACCATGCCGCCGGAATGGATGCCCATGTGCCGCGGCAGGTTCCGGATCTGGTTGGCCAGGTCGACCACCTGCGGCGGGATGCCCTCGACGTCGGGCGAATCGGCCAACCCGTTCCAGTGGCCGATCTGTTTGCTCCACGCGTCCTGTTGCCCCTGCGAGAAGCCCAGGGCGCGGGCCATGTCGCGCACCGCGATCCGGCCCCGGTAGGTGATGACGTTGGCGACCTGGGCGGCGTAGTCGCGGCCGTATTTGTCGTAGACGTACTGGATGACCTTCTCGCGCTGGTCCGACTCGATGTCCATGTCGATGTCGGGCGGCCCGTCGCGGGCGGGCGACAGGAACCGCTCGAACAGTAGCTCGTTGGCCACCGGATCCACCGCGGTGACGCCGAGGGCATAACAGACCGCGGAATTGGCCGCCGATCCCCTGCCCTGGCACAGGATGTTGTTCTCGCGGCAGAACCGGGCGATGTCGTGCACCACCAGGAAGTAGCCCGGAAACGTAAGCCGTTCAATCACTTTCAGTTCATGCTCGATCTGGGCGTAGGCACGTGACGCCCTGTCGGGCGGCCCGTAACGGTCCCGCGCACCCACCATGGTCAGCTGCCGCAGCCAGCTGTCCTCGGTGTGCCCGGCGGGCACGTCGAAGGGCGGCAGCTGCGGCGCGATGAGCGCCAGCCCGAACGCGCACTGCTCGCCGAGCTCGGCGGCGGCGGTCACCGCGTCGGGGCCTCCAAAAGGCACCTGCGCGAACAGCCGGGCCATCTCCTCGCCGGACCGCAGGTGCGAACCACCCAGCGGGGCCAGCCATCCGGCCGCGGCGTCCAGGGACTGCCGCGCCCGGATGGCGCCCATCGCCATGGCCAGCCTGCGCCGTGACGGCCCCGCGAAATGCGCCCCGGTGGTGGCGACCACGCCGACGCCGAAGCGGGACGCCAGCCCGGCCAGCGTCGCGTTGCGTTCGTCGTCGAGCGGGTGACCGTGGTGGGTCAACTCGATGCTGACCCGATGTGCGCCAAACCGGTCCACCAGATCGGCCAGCGCCCGCTGCGCGGCTTCCGGGCCTTGCGACAACGCTTGGCGGACATGGCCTTTGCGGCACCCGGTCAGGATGTGCCAGTGGCCGCCGGCCGCCTCGGTGAGCGCGTCGAGGTCGTAGCGCGGCTTGCCCTTCTCCCCGCCGGCCAGGTGCGCCGCGGCAAGCTGCCGCGACAGCCGCCGGTAGCCCTCCGGGCCGCGGGCCAGCACCAGCAGGTGCGGGCCGGGCGGATCGGGCGTCTCGGTGCGGGCGCCCGGCCCCAGCGACAGCTCGGCGCCGAACACGGTGCGCAGGTCGAGTTCGGCGGCCGCCTCGGCGAACCGCACCGCCCCGTACAGGCCGTCGTGATCGGTGAGCGCCAGAGCGCGCAGGCCCAGCCGGGCCGCCTCCTCGACCATCTCCTCCGGCGTGCTGGCCCCGTCGAGGAAGCTGAACGCCGAATGCGCGTGCAACTCGGCATAAGCGACCGACGTGCGGGCCGGCCGGGCGTCGTCCGGCGGCCGGTACGTGCCGCGCTTGGACGACAGGGGGGCATCCTCCCCGGGGACCACCGGCACGCCGGCGTGGCGCGGCTTGCTGTCGAGGACACGCTCCATCTCCGCCCAGCTCGGCGGACCGTTAAACCAGCCCACCGCGCCAGTCTATCGAATGTTTGTTCGAATTACCTCCGGCGCAGGCCAACCGTTGTTAAACCGATCGTCAACTCCTAAACAAGCTCTTAACGCCGCGGGCCTACCGCGGGCGCGCGGGCAGGCGGACACTGGTACGAGGGCAGATTGGCGGCGGGGAGAACATGGCGCAGGTGAGGTCACCGGACGCGGCGTTCCTGAACGCTCACGACGCCGACCAGCACGCCGGCCTGGCGATCGGCGCGGTCGCCATCGTCGACGGCGCCGCCCCCGATTACCGGCGTCTCGAAGCGCTTCTGGCGGAACGCATTCGGTCGATACCGCGCTGCACCCAGGTGCTACCCGCGCGCCCGGCGGACCAGGACTGGGTCGACTGCCCGGAATTCGACCTCGCCCAGCACGTGCACCGGGTGGCGATCCCCCGGCCGGGTGACGACACCGAGCTGTCCCGGGCCATTGCCCACGCCCTCGAGCGCCCCCTGGACCTCGACCGTCCGCCCTGGGAGTGCTGGATGATCGAGGGCCTCAAGGGCAACCGGTGGGCGATCCTGATGAAGATCCACCACCGCCTGCTGAACGGCAAGTCGCCCGCCCACCTGCTCAGCAGGCTTTGCGACGACGCCGACGACGCCACCTTCGCCGATCCCCCCGGCGCGAAACAGGTTGCGCGGCAGCCGGTGCGGCGACCGGGCTGGGCCGACACGTTGTGGCGGGCGTCCTGGGCGACCACCGGGGCCGTCGTCGGCGCGGTCCTGCCCGGCCTGCGGACGCCCGACCGGGCCACCCTGCGGCGCTACGCCACGGTGCGGGTCCCGATCGCCGAGGTCGACCGCGTGTGCCGCAAATTCGGGGTGACCGTCAACGACGTCGCGCTCGCCGCCGCCACCGAGGGCTTCCGGACGGTGCTGATCGGCCGCGGCGAGGAGCCGCGGCCGGACTCGCTGCGTGCGCTGGTGCCGGCGCCGGTCCAATCGCCGTACCTGCCGGTCGAACACGACGACCCGGTCCAGCGGTTGCGGACCGTGCAGATCCGGTGGAAGGAAAGGGAAACCGGCCCGCCGCCAGCCCGCGGCATGCTCGAGTCGGCGCTCAATTCATTGCCAACGGTGTTGCGGGACAACGTCAATGCGTTGCTCTCCCGGCTGCCGCAGCGCGCCATCGTGACGCTGGCGACCAGCGTGCCCGGCCCCCGTCACCGGCTGCGCCTGATGGGCCAGACGATGGAGCGCCTGCTGCCCATTCCCCCGACCGCCGTCCAGCTGAGCACCGGGGTCGCGGTGCTCAGCTACGGCGATGAGCTGGTGTTCGGCATCACCGCCGAGCCCGGCGCCGGGTTCGACGTCAAGCAATTGGCCGCCGGCATCGAACTGGGCATGGCGCGGCTGGTGGCGCTCAGCGGTGACTCGGTGCTGTTGCTCAGCGATCGGCGCCGCAAGCGAACGTTTCCGCACCGGGCACCGGGGCCGCGCCCGCCGGGGCAAGCGCGGCGCTGACCCACTCCCGCCCGGCCCGGCCGGCGTGAGAAGGTTGGGTCATGCCAGATTCCGGGTCGGTGATCATCGACCCGCGCCGCCATGACGCGGTGCTGTTCGACGCGCCCGACCCCGTCCTGGATGGGCAACTGCGCGAGATCGGCGTCGGTGCCGCGGTTTTCTCCTCGCCCGAGGACCTGTCAAGGGCGGCCGACGACCTGGGCGTGCGGCCCGGTCGATGCGCGGTGGTCACCGCCGACGCGGCGGGCGTCGCCGCCGCGCGGGCCGGCGGCTTCGCCTTGGTGATCGGCACCGGGCACGGCGACGCATTGCGGGACGCCGGCGCGGACGCGGTCGTCGCCGACCTGCGCGAGGTCGCCGTGCGCACCGGGGACCGGCGGATGTCGCAGCTGCCCGACGCGCTGGAAGCCCTCGACCACCTGGCCGCGCGGCGACCGGCGGTGTTCTTCGACTTCGACGGCACGCTGTCCGACATCGTCAACGACCCCGACGCCGCCGTCCCGGTCGCCGGCGCCACCGATGCCCTGCGGCAGCTGGCCGCGCGGTGCCCGGTCGCGGTGTTGTCGGGCCGCGACCTGGCCGACGTCACGAAACGGGTTGGCGTGCAAGGGATATGGTACGCCGGCAGCCACGGATTCGAGCTGACCGCGCCCGACGGCACGCACCACCAGAACGACGCCGCCGCGGCGGCCATTCCGGTGCTGGAGGGCGCGGCCGGCGAGCTGCGCGAACGACTGGGCGCCATCGACGGTGTCGTGGTGGAACACAAGCGCTTTGGGGTCGCCGTGCATTACCGCAACGCCGCCCGGGACCGCGTCGGCGAGGTGGCGGCCGCGGTGCGCGCGGCGGGCCGCCGCGACGGCCTGCGGGTGACCACCGGCCGCGAGGTCATCGAGCTGCGCCCGGACCTGGATTGGGACAAGGGGAAAACGCTGCGCTGGGTGCTCGACCACCTGACCGAGGCCGAGGTGGCCCCCCGGACGCCGGTCTACCTCGGCGACGACATCACCGACGAGGACGCATTCGACGCGGTCCACGACGGTGGCGTGCCAATCCTGGTGCGGCACTACGACGACGGGGACCGCGCCACCGCGGCGCAGTTCGCACTGGACAGCCCCGAGCGCGCCAGCGAGTTCACCGCCCGGCTGGCGCGCGAGCTGTCCGGCTAGGCCTGCACGTATTCCGCCGCGCCGTCGTCGAGCACCACCCGGGGGCCGGAGCCTTCCGCCCCCGAGGCCTCGGTGCGGAACACCGCCTTGCCCGGCTCGGTTCGCCAGATCATGGTGGTCAGCGTCTCGCCGGGGAACACCGGAGAGGTGAACCGCGCGGCGATCGAGGTGACATTGGCCGCGGTCCCGCCGCCGAGTTCGGCGACCAGCGCGCGGCCCGTCACCCCATAGCTGCACAGCCCGTGCAGGATCGGCTTCGGGAACCCGGCCAGCTCACGGGCGAACCACGGATCGCTGTGCAGCGGGTTGCGGTCACCGGACAGCCGGTAGATCAGCGCCTGGTCTTCCCGGGTGGGCAACGCCACCCGGGCGTCGGGCTCGCGGTCGGGGATCTCCGGGGCCACCGGCCGCTGACCCGGCACGCCCCCGAACCCGCCCTCGCCCCGGATCACCAGGGTGGTGAGCGTCTCGGCGATCAGCTTCTCCGAGTCCGGGTCGGTGCCCCGGCCGCGCAACACCAGGATCGCGTTCTTGCCCTCGCCCTTGTCCTGGATGTCGGCGACCTCGGTGACCACCGACAGCTTCCCGGCCGGCGGCAGCGGCGCGTGCAACCGGATTTCCTGCGAGCCGTGTAACAGCATGGCCCAGTTGAACGTTCCGACCTTGCCGGCCGCCCCGAACGCCGGGCAACAGATCACGGCGTAGGTGGGCAGCACCTGCTGATCGATGCCGTGGCTGTTCTCGGTGGTGAACGACAGGTCGTCCAGGCCGGCGCCGACGCCGAGCGCATACAGCAGCGTGTCCCGGTCGGTCCACTCGAACAGCATCGGTTCGGTCACCGCGCCGACGGCACTCGGGTCAATCGCCATCTGAGTCTCCTTCGCAAGTAATTTCTCCACTTAACCATCGCAAACCCTTCCCACCGATGCCGTCGGCAGGGCAGGCTATTTGCCATGCCGAAGCGCAGCTTGATCCGGAACGTCTCGAAGGCCGTCGCGGCGCTGACCGCGGTCCTCGTCGTCGGGGCCTGCGGCGGGACACCGCAGGCGCGCAGCATCACGATCACGTTCATCCGGCACGCCCAGTCGGCATCCAACGCCAGCGGGATCATCGACACCTCGGTGCCCGGGCCCAGCCTGACCCCCGAGGGCCAGGGGCAGGCCCAGCAAGTCGCGCACCAGGCGGGCCACAAGGACTACGACGGCATCTACGCCTCCACCATGGTCCGCACCCAGCAAACCGCCGCGCCGCTGGCCTCGGAGCTGGGCAAGCAGGTCGAGGTGCTGCAGGGCATTCAGGAGATCAACGCGGGCTGGTTCGAGGGCAAGCCGATCCCGCAGGAGAACGCGACGTATCTGCTGGCGCCGGCGGACTGGCTCCGCGGCGACACGCAGGACAGCATCCCCGGGTCGGTCAGCGGCAAGGAGTTCAACGAACAGTTCACCGCCGCCATCGCGAAGGTCTACAACAGCGGCCAGCACGACCCGGTGGTGTTCTCGCACAAGTTCGCCATCGAGTACTGGACGCTGATGAACACGAAGAACGCCAAGGACTCGTTGCTGACCAGCCACCCCCTGCCCAACGTCGGCCGCGTGGTGATCACCGGCAACCCGCTCTACGGCTGGACCTTGGTGGAGTGGGACGGCATCAAGGACTTCCACAACTGACCTCCCTACGCCACGGTTGACGCGGGCGGTCGCGACCGCCACGATGGGCTGCATGCGGTATGTCGTTACCGGCGGTACCGGGTTTATTGGTCGCCGCGTCGTGAGTCGCCTGCTGGACGGCCGGCCCGATGCCCAGGTGTGGGTGCTGGTCCGCCGGGAGTCGCTGGGCCGCTTCGAACGCCTGGCGGCCGAGTGGGGCGAGCGGGCGAAGCCGCTGGTCGCGGCGCTGCCGGGGCTGGAGCTGGCCGACGAGACCGTCGCCGAGCTGGGCCGGGTCGACCACGTCGTGCACTGCGCGGCGATCTACGACATCACCGCCGACGAGGCGCGGCAGCGGGCCACCAACGTCGACGGCACCCGCGCCGTCGTCGGGCTGGCGCAGCGGCTGGGCGCGACGTTGCACCACGTGTCCTCGATCGCCGTGGCGGGCGACTTCCCCGGCGAGTACACCGAGGACGACTTCGACGTCGGCCAGCGCCTGCCCAGCCCGTACCACCGGACGAAGTTCGAGGCCGAGCTGCTGGTGCGCTCGGCCCCGGGACTGCGTTACCGGATCTACCGGCCGGCGGTGGTCGTGGGCGATTCGCGCACCGGCGAGATGGACAAGGTCGACGGGCCGTACTACTTCTTCGGCGTGCTGGCCAAGCTGGCGGCGTTGCCGTCGCTGACACCCGTCCTGCTGCCCGACACCGGTCGCACCAACATCGTGCCGGTCGACTACGTCGTCGACGCGCTGGTCGCGCTCATGCACGCCGAGGGTGGTGACGGCCGCACGTTCCACCTGACCGCCCCCAAAACCGTTGGGCTGCGCGGCATCTACCGCGGCGTCGCCAGCGCGGCGGGCCTGCCGCCCGCGCGCGGGTCGCTGCCCGGCTCCGTTGCCGCGCCGGTGCTGAGGGTGCGGGGCCGGGCCCGGGTGCTGCGCAACATGGCGGCCACCCAGCTCGGCATCCCGGCCGAGGTGTTCGACCTCGTCGACCTCAAGCCCACCTTCGTCAACGACCAGACCCGGAACGCGTTGCGCGGCACCGGCATCGAGGTGCCCGAGTTCTCCGACTACGCGCCCAGGCTGTGGCGGTACTGGGCCGAGCACCTCGACCCCGACCGGGCGCGCCGCGACGATCCGCGAGCCCCGCTGCGGGGCAGGCACGTCATCATCACCGGCGCGTCCAGCGGCATCGGCCGCGCGGCGGCCATCGCCGTCGCCGAAAGGGGCGCAACCGTGTTCGCCCTTGCGCGCAATGCCGACGCGCTGGACCAGCTGGTCGCCGAGATCCGCGCCGGCGGGGGCGACGCCCACGCCTTCACCTGCGACGTCACCGATTCCACCTCGGTCGAGCACACCATCAAGGACATCCTGGGGCGCTTCGACCACATCGACTACCTGGTGAACAACGCGGGCCGATCGATTCGCCGCTCGGTGGTCAATTCGACCGATCGGCTGCACGACTACGAGCGGGTGATGGCGGTCAACTACTTCGGCGCGGTGCGCATGGTGCTGGCGCTGCTGCCGCACTGGCGCGAGCGCCGCTTCGGTCACGTGGTCAACGTCTCCAGCGCCGGCGTGCAGGCGCGCAACCCCAAGTACAGCTCGTACCTGCCCACCAAGGCGGCGCTGGACGCGTTCGCCGACGTGGTCGGGTCGGAAACGCTGTCCGACCACATCACGTTCACCAATATCCATATGCCCCTGGTCCGTACGCCGATGATCGCGCCGTCGCACCGGCTCAACCCGGTGCCCGCCATCAGCCCGGAGCGCGCGGCCGCCATGGTGGTGCGCGGCCTGGTCGAGAAGCCGGCCCGCATCGACACCCCGCTGGGCACGCTGGCCGAGGTGGGCAACTACTTCGCGCCGCGGACGTCCCGGCGCATCCTGCACCAGCTGTACCTGGGTTACCCCGACTCGGCCGCCGCCCGCGGCGTGCCCGCCGAACCGGCCGCCGCCGCTGCGCGGCCACCGCGCAAGCCGAGGCGGCCCGTCCGCGCGGTCACCAAGGGCATCCGGACACCGCGAGGAGTCAAGCGTCTGGTGCGCTTGGTGCCCGGAGTGCACTGGTAAATCGACGCGTTTGCGCCGCGCGCGATTGCGGTATTCCGGCGCGATGACCCGGATTCTGTCCGAAAAGCGGACCGACGCCGACCCGGTGGCCGCCGCGGCCCGGCTGGTCGCCACGACCGGCGCCGCCGTGATGTCCTCGTTCGACGTGACGCGGAGCCTGGGTGCCGGCCGCGAAGAGTGGACCCGGTTCGCCCGGCATTGGCAGCGGCTGGGGCCCGACCCCTACGCGGCCGAGCTGGGCGTGCAGCGGCTGCGCCGGTACGGCCAGTACTCCCTGCGCGACGGGGTGCTGCGACCGATGCCCAGGAGCACGTTCGTGCAGCCGGAGGACTCCAATCCGCTCTACATCGGCAAGGACCGCGACTTCGAGCCGCTGACCGAGGCGTTCGCTGGGGATCCCTTGCTGCGCAAGCTGATCGATCTGCTGGCCCGGGTGGCGGACGCCCTGGACCGGGTGCAGGACTGGAACGTCAAGGTGCATCTGTTCCGGATCCGGTCGTTGACGGACGAGGGCGGCCATCCCACGCCCGAGGGGATGCACCGCGACGGCGTCACCCTGGTCAGCTCTCTGCTGGTCGGGCGGCGCAACGCCATCGGCGGCGAGAGTACCGTGTGCGACCTCGACGGCCGGCAGTTGCTGGCGACCACGCTGGCCGAGCCCGGCACGCTGATGCTGGGCGACGACCGCCGCACGCTGCACGGCGTCTCCCCGATCCGGCCGATCGACGGCTCGGGCCCCGCGCAGCGTGACGTCCTGGTGATCACCTTCGCCTCGGCGTGGCCGTAGCCGCCGGTATCGTTACCGCGGTGAACCCCGTCTTCGTCGACGTCGACACCGGCGTGGACGACGCGCTGGCCCTGATGTACCTTTTCGCCAGCCCGGACGCGGACGTGGTCGGCATCGCCTCCACCGGGGGAAACGTTGGCGTGCAACAGGTTTGCGAGAACAACCTGGGCCTGCTCGAGCTGTGCGCCGTCACCGGCATACCGGTCTCCAAGGGCTCCGACGAGACCCTGTCGGGGCCCATGGGCCTGCCGTCGAAGGTCCACGGCTCCCGGGGGCTGGGGTACGCCGAGCTGCCGCCCGCCGATCGCCGGCTCACCGATCACGACTCGGCGACCGCCTGGGTGCGCGCCGCGCACGCCTTTCCGGGTGAGCTCATCGGCGTCGCGACCGGGCCGCTGACCAATCTGGCGTTGGCGCTGCGCGCCGAACCGGCGTTGCCGACGCTGTTGCGCCGGCTTGTCGTCATGGGCGGTTCCTACGATCACCGGGGCAACACCACGCCGGTGGCGGAATGGAACATCAGCGTGGACCCCGAGGCCGCCGCCGAGGTGCTGGCCGCCTGGGACCCCGAAGTCGTTGGGCCAGAGCGCCTTCCGATCCTCTGCGGTTTGGACCTGACCCGCAAGGTGGCGATGACGCCGGATCACCTCGCCAGGCTGGCGGCCGCCGCCGGGTCGACGGCGACGCCGATGAGCGCGGACGACGAGCCCGGCACCCGGTCGACGGCGTCCAACCCGCTGATCCGGGTGGTCGAGGACGCGATGCGGTTCTACCTCGAGGCCTACCACGACAACGGCCACGGCTACCAGGCGCATCTGCACGATCCGCTGGCCGCCGCCGCGGCGCTGGACCCGGGGCTGGTCACCACGCGCCCGGCGACGGTCGACATCGAGCTGACGGGGACGCTGACCCGCGCCATGACGGTGACCGATTGGTCGGGACACCGAAAGCCCAACGCCCTGATCGGCGTTGACGTCGACGCGGCGGCGTTCTTCGACCGGTTCATCGACCGGGTTGGGGCCTTCGCGAGCCGGTTACCCTGTACCCCATGAAGATTCGCTTCATCGAGGTGCTCCGCGCGGGGTGGGGCGCCGTGCTGCTGGCCGCCCCGTCCGAGGTGCTGGACCACATTCACGGCGTGCAGGTCGATCGCAAGGCGCTCGTCGTCACCCGGATCCTGGGCGGACGTCACATCGTCCAGGCGCTGCTGTCGGGGATCAATCCCGGTCCGGAGGTGCTGGCGGCCGGCGTGTGGGTGGACACCGTGCACTCGGCCACCGCGCTCGGCCTGGCCGCGGTGGACCGGCGCCGGGCCCGCGGCGGGGTGACCGACGCGGCCGTCGCGGCGTCGTGGGCGGCGCTGGGCTGGCGCCACCTGCGTGCCGGGCAGGCCAGGACCGACGGCGTGCGGGGCCGCGATCGGCTGGCCCGCGCCGTGGTGGGGGCGTTGCCCGGCGGCGCCGGGCTGATGGCGCGGGCGCGGGCGGTGCGCGACGGGCAGGGCTGAGGGCGCTAGCCGTCGATGCTCAAGCGCCGCTCGGTGTCCGGCGTGCCGTGGTCATTTCTGCAACGTGAACTGATCGACGTCGATGTATCCGATCCGGAATGCGTCGGCACAACCGGTCAGGTATTTCATGTAGCGCTCGTAGACTTCCTCGGACTGCACCGCGATGGCCTGGTCCTTATTGGCCTGCAGTGCGGCGGCCCAGAGGTCGAGCGTCTTGGCGTAGTGCGGCTGCAGCGACTGCACGCGGGTCACGGTGAAGCCGTTCGCGGTGGCGCGCTCTTCCACCATCGGTATCGACGGTAGCCGCCCGCCCGGAAAGATCTCGTTGACAATGAATTTGATGAATCGGGCGAACGTGAACGAAAGCGGCATGCCACGCTCGGCCATCTCCGTCGGGTGCAGCCCGGTGATGGTGTGCAGCAGCATGATTCCGTCGTCGGGCAACAGGTCATGCGTCAGGGTGAAGAACGCGTCGTAGCGCTCGTGCCCGAAGTGCTCGAAGGCGCCGATGCTGACGATCCGGTCCACCGGCTCGTCGAACTGCTCCCAGCCCTCCAGTAGGACCCGCGCGGAACGTGGGCTGTCGGATTGGGCGATCAGCTGTTCGACGTGATCGGCCTGGTTGCGGCTCAGGGTGAGGCCGACGACGTTGACGTCGTATTTTTCGATGGCGCGCATCATGGTGGCGCCCCAACCGCAGCCGACGTCGAGCAACGTCATGCCGGGCTTCAGCCCGAGTTTGCCGAGCGCGAGGTCGATCTTGGCGATCTGCGCTTCTTCCAGCGTCATGTCATCGCGCTCGAAGTAGGCGCAGCTGTACGTCTGGGTCGGGTCGAGGAACAGCCGGAAGAATTCGTCCGACAGGTCGTAGTGGGCCTGCACATCGTCGAAGTGCGGCGTTAAGTCATTTCCCTCGGGGGGCTCCGACGTCGTTGGCATCGTGTCAGCCTAGTCGCCGAGCGGGCGGAGATGCGTGTACTCACTCGTAGCTGCCCTCGAGGTACCAGCGCCGCTGGCGGTAGCACAGCAGAAACGCCCGCTCGCCTTCCAGCAGGACCTGCGCGCGGGCGGTGCGGCCCTTTCCGACGTCGGGATCCCACCACCGCTCGTCGACCGGCCATGGGCCGGCCCACCAGTCCAGCCGTTCGTCTTGGCCGTGCCCGGTCAGCCGCGCCGGGTCGGCGGAGAACAGCCCCCGGTTGGTCACCCGCACCGGGTTCCCTTGGGCGTCAAGCAATTCCACCGCGTCGTCGAGCAACACCGCCGGCGACGGCTCCGGCAGCCGGCCGGGCCACGGCTGAACCGGGTCGGCCCGCGGAACCGGTTCGTCGCCCAGGGGGGTCAGCGTGATGCGTTCGGCCGGCCCGCGCCCGCCGGACAGCACCGGCACGCGCACCGCCTCCGGGCCGAGCAGGCCCTGCACCCGCACCAGGGCCCGGCGGGCCCGCAGCCGGTCCTCCTCGCCCAGACCACCCCACAAGGGCAACTGCAGCGCCTCGGCCGACACCACCTCGACCGCCTGCAGCCGCAACAAAGTCACCGCCGCCGTCGGGCGGGGGTGACGCGCGGTCCGGCTGCTCAACCAGCCGTCCAGTTGCCAACGCACCCGGTCGGCGGTGGCGTCCTCGGCCAACGGCTCGGCGCATCGCCAAACCCGGTGCAGCTCTTCGCCGTTGGCGGTGACGGCGTGAATGCCCAGCCGGGTGCAGCCCACCCCGGCGGCCATCAGCGTCCGGTGCAGCGCCGCGGCCAGCGAACGCCCGGCGAAGGCCGCCGCGTCGACCCGGTCGATCGGCGGGTCGCAGTCCAGCACGGCCTCCAGCTCCTCCGGCGGCTCCCGCCCGGACGGTCCCCGCTCGGGTTCGCCGCGGGCCAGCCGGTGCGCGGCCACCCCGTCGGCGCCGAATCGGGACGCCACGTCGGTGGCCGACAGCGCGGCGAAATGGCCGATGGTGCGAATCCCCATCCGCCACAACAGGTCCGTCAGCTCTTCGCGCCCGGGGCCGCACAGGCTGGGTTCGGTGGCAAGCTGGCGGATCGACAGCACCGACAGGAACTTCGCGTCACCGCCCGCCGGGACGATGCGGCCCGCCCGCGCCGCGAAGACCGCGGTGGACAACCGGTCGGCGATCCCGACCTGGCATTCGGCGCCCGCCACCGAACTCACAGCCACCGCGTCGATCAGCCGCTCGGCGGCGTCGGCCTCGGAGCCGAAATAGCGGGCCGCCCCGCGCACGGGCAGCACCAAGAGCCCGGGCCGCAGCACCTCGGCGCGCGGCACCAGGTCGTCCACCGCGGCAATGACCGCTTCGAAGTGGCGGGCGTCGCGGTCCGCGTCGGCGGTGGCGACGTGCAGCTGCGGGCAGCGGGCCGCCGCCTCCCGGCGCCGCAGCCCCCGCCGCACTCCCGCCGCGCGAGCGGCCGCCGAGCAGGCGATCACCCGATTGGCCAACGTGACCGCCACCGGGGCGGTCGCGGACAGCCCGGCGGCCGCGGCCGCCGCGACCGCCGGCCAGTCCATGCACCAGACGGCCAGTACCCGGGATGCCACCGGGATTCACCCGGCTCGCGCCCGGGCGGTCACCCGTCGTCCCGCACACACCCCGCTGACCTGCAGCCGCACCCGGCCGATCCGGCCGAAGCCGGGGGCGGGCACCCCCCGGCTCCCCGGCGTGATCTCGTAGCCGCAGACCCGGGCCTCCAGCCGGGTGGACGCCCCCTGCCAGTCGCCGTCGGTGACCAACACCGTGCACCCCTTGCTGCGGGCCCGCGCCACCACCGCCCGCGCCCGGGTCTGCGGCACCCGGCGGCCGCCCAGGCCGAGGACCACCAGGTCCATGCCGTCGACGAGCACCGCGGCCACCTCCACCGGATCGGTTCCGGGATCCGGTATCACCGCCAGCCGGCTCAGATCCGCCCCCATCTCCGCGGCGGCCAGCAATCCGATATCCGGCTGGCCGACGATTGCCACGTTGCCGCCCGCCGCCGTCACCGCGGCCACCACACCCAACAGCAGCGAGCGGGCGCCGGAGAGCACCGCCACCGTTCCGCGTGGCAGGGGCGCGGGCAGCGACTCCGCCAGCCACGTCGGCAGGGCCAGTTGGGCTTCCGATTCCGGCAGCAGATCGTCGGCGCGGGCGGGCGCGGGCCCCGGCGCCTTGCCGGCGATCACGGCCATCCGCCGGCGAAGCGATTCGAGCTGCTCAGCGCGGGTTTCCCGGCCGGTATCGGTGGCGAAAGCCGCAGTCATGACGAGCCTCCTCCACCGCTGTTTTCGAAAGTATGTTCGACTGATTGAGAGTTAACACCCACCCTCCGACAACCGTCAAGAAACGTGAGAGGCTGCTTTATGCGGTCGATACTGGTGGGGCTGATGGTGCCTTTTTGCATCACTTTTCCCGCGCCGGCCCACGCCGCGCCCTGCCAACCCGCGGAGCTGTTCGCCGCCGACAACGCCGATCCCCTGTTCGAACCGCAGGCCGACGTGACGATCGCCCAGGAAGGCATAGCGGTGACGGGGTCGACCCCGCTCGACGGGGTGTACTGGTCGAGCGCGCTGCAGCGAACCACCCACGAGCGCTCGCGGGAATTTCATCTGTGCGGGGTCGACGGCTCGTCGCACACCGCCGCCGAGGCGCTGCGCCGCCAGTTCGACCAGGACGCGGTGCTGACCTTCGACTACCTGCCGCAGAACGCGCCGCGACAGAACGCGATCCTCATCACCGTGCCGAACGTCGACGTCGTGCGCCTCGGCGACGCGCTGGCGGCCGACCCGGTCGCCCGCGACCACATCCGCGGCGGATCCGTCACCACGACCGACCACACCCTGATCCCGGTCGCCGAAGACGGCGACCGCGACATCGCCCGCGGGCTCGTCACCGCGGCCGGCGGAAACTGGGATGCGGCCATGATCACCTATGGCAGGCGTGAATTCGTCGAGTAGCCGCACACTCGCGGACTGGCTACTCCCACTCGATGGTGCCCGGGGGCTTGCTGGTGATGTCCAGCACCACGCGGTTGACCTCGGCCACCTCGTTGGTGATGCGCGTGGAGATGCGCTCCAGCACCTCGTAGGGCACCCGGGTCCAGTCGGCCGTCATGGCGTCCTCGCTGGACACCGGCCGCAGCACGATCGGGTGCCCGTAGGTGCGGTTGTCGCCCTGCACCCCGACCGATCGCACGTCGCCCAGCAGCACCACCGGGCATTGCCAGATCAGGTTGTCCAGGCCGGCGGCGGTCAGCTCCTCGCGCGCGATCTCATCGGCCCGCCGCAACGTGTCCAGCCGCTGCGCGGTGACCTCACCGACGATCCGGATGCCCAGCCCGGGCCCCGGAAACGGTTGGCGCGCAACGATTTCCTCCGGCAGGCCGAGCTCACGCCCGACGGCGCGCACCTCGTCCTTGAACAGCAGCCGCAGCGGCTCGACGAGCTTGAACTTCAGGTCGTCGGGCAGGCCGCCGACGTTGTGGTGGCTCTTGATGTTGGCGGTGCCGCTGCCCCCACCGGATTCCACCACGTCCGGATACAGCGTGCCCTGCACCAGGAATTCGACGTCGGAGCCGCTCTCCCCCACGATGTCGCGCACCGCGCCCTCGAACGCCCGGATGAACTGGCGGCCGATGATCTTGCGCTTGCCCTCGGGGTTGGTCACCCCCGACAACGCCTGCAGGAAGGTATCCGCGGCGTCGACCGTGACCAGGTTGGCGCCGGTCGCGGCCACGAAGTCGCGCTGCACCTGATCCCGCTCGCCGGCACGCAACAGCCCATGGTCGACGAAGACACAGGTCAACCTGTCGCCGATGGCGCGCTGCACCAGCGCGGCGGCCACCGCCGAGTCCACGCCACCGGAGAGCCCGCAGATCGCATGGCCGTCACCGATCTGTTCGCGCACCTGCTCCACCAGCGCGGTGGCGATGTTGGCCGGCGTCCACTCCGCGCCCAGCCCGGCGAAGTCGTGCAGGAAGCGGCTGAGCACCTGCTGCCCGTGCGGGGTGTGCATGACTTCGGGGTGATACTGCACGCCGGCCAGCCGGCGGGCCCGGTTCTCGAAGGCGGCCACCGCCGCGCCCGCGCTGCTGGCCACCACGTCGAACCCGTCCGGCGCGGCCGTGACCGCGTCGCCGTGGCTCATCCACACCGGCTGCACGCTCGGCAGCCCCGAATGCAGTTCGCCCCCAGCGACTTTCAACTCGGTGCGGCCGTACTCACTGGTGCCGGTGTGGGCGACGGTCCCGCCGAGGGCCTGCGCCATGGCCTGGAATCCGTAGCAGATGCCGAACACGGGCACGCCGAGGTCGAACACCGCCGGGTCGAGTTGCGGAGCGCCGGGCTCGTAGACGCTGGACGGCCCCCCGGAGAGCACCAGCGCCGCCGGCTCCCGGGCCTTGATCTCGTCGATCGACGCGGTGTGCGGGATGACCTCGGAGAAGACCCGCGCCTCGCGGACGCGCCGGGCAATCAACTGCGCGTACTGCGCGCCGAAGTCGACGACCAGCACGGGCCGCGGCGGTGCCGCGGGCCCATCGACTTCAGCGGGTTCGGTCACGGCAGTGAGTCTAATAGTGGGCGCCAAACCCGCTGGCGGGCGCATCAGGGGGCTAAAGGTTCGATCCAGCTCCTGGTGTGGCTCAGCCGGGTACCTGCGGTTCCGTTGGTCTCGGGCATCAACTGGAATTCGACCGACATGGTCGGCAGGTGCGGGGCGTACTGCTCCCAGCACAACCGCCAGGGCGGTTCCAACGAGGTCACGCGGCACAGCGCGACGTCGTTGCGGCCGCCACCGTGACGAATCAGCCGAAACGACGTACCCACCTGGAGTCGTTCAACCTCAGCGGCGTGATCGACGGCGTCCCACGTGTCGTACCACTCCGCAATGCTCCTCACCGCGGTGATCAGGCCCCACACCTCGTCGGGCGGTGCGGCGAGGTAAATCGAGTCGGACAGCCTTTGGGCTTTGGGGCGATGGAAGATCATGTTCGCGGGCTTTCGGTGGGCGTCAGAATCGGAACGACTTCGGGCACTCGGGATCTCCGCGCCCGAGGCCGGACGCCTACCCGTCGCGGCCACCAGAACCAGCGTCCGAGCAGGGCGGCGATCGACGGCGTCATCAGTGACCGCACGACGAGCGTGTCGAACAGCAACCCGATGCCGACGGTGGTGCCAAACTGGCCGATTATTTGGAGATCGCTGAACACGAAGGACGACATGGTGAACGCGAACACCAGGCCGGCAGAGGTGACCACGGCCCCCGTTCCGCCCATGGCGCGGATGATGCCGGTTTTGATGCCGGCGCCCATTTCCTCTTTGAACCGCGAGACCAGGAGCAGGTTGTAGTCCGATCCCACGGCCAGCAAGATGATGACCGCCATCGCTATGACCAACCAGTGCAACGGAATACCGAGGATGTCTTGCCAGATGAGGACGGATAATCCAAACGATGCGCCCAGCGAGAGCACCACAGTCCCGATGATGACCAATGCGGCGATCACGCTTCCAGTGATGACCAGCATGATGATCAAGATCAGGCACGCGGCGGAGATCGCCGCGATCAACACGTCGTATTTGGCCGCGTCGCTCATGTCCTTGTACGTCGCCGCCGTCCCGCCCAGGTATATTCTGGCGTCTTCCAACGGGGTCCCCTTCAGGGCGTGGCGCGCAGCCTTCTTGATCGCGTCGACGTGCGAGATGCCTTGTGGCGTCGCGGGATCCCCGTCGTGGGTGACGATGAGCCGGGCGGCCTTCCCGTCGGGCGAGAGGAACATCGCCAGGCCGCGTTTGAAGTCGGGGTTATCGAACACCTCGGGCGGCAGGTAGAAGGAGTCGTCGTTCTTGGCGCTGTCGAACGCCTGTCCCATCGCGGAGGCGTTCTGCTGCGCGGCGTCCATCTGATCCAGCAGGCCCGCGAAGGTGCTGTACATCGTCAACGTCATCGTGCGCATGGTCGTCGTGGCGTCGATGATTGGCGGCAGGAGCGAGATTAGTTGCGGCATCAGGGCATCCAGCCGATCGGTATCGTTGACCAGGCCGCCAAGATCATCGGTGAGCTTGTCGACGCCGTCGAGCGCGTCGAAGGCCGATCGCAGCGCCCAGCAGACTCCGATGTCGAAGCAGTGCCGTTCCCAGTGCAAGTAGCCGCGCAGCGGCCGGAAGAAATCGTCGAAATCGGCGATGCGGTCGCGCACTTCGGTGGTGTCGGTAACGATCTGCTTGGTCTGGCCCGCTACGTCGTGTGTGGTTCCGGCGAGCTCGCGCATCAGCGTGAGCATGCGTTGCATGGTGTCGATGACACCGGTCATCTGATCCGCAATGGCCCGCATGTCCGCTATTCGGTCGTGCAGGTATTTCATGTTCTCGGTCAAGGTGGTGGCTTGCATGCTGATCTGGAAGGGAATGGAGGTGTGCGCGATCGGGGTGCCCAGCGGCCTGGTGATGGACTGGACCCGCGCGACACCATCGGCCCCGAAGACGCTTTTGGCCACCCGGTCCAGGACGAGCATGTCGGCGGGATTGCGCATATCGTGGTCGGTCTCGACGAGCAACAGGTCGGGATTGAGCCGCGCGGGCGAAAAATGCCGGTCGGCCGCGGCGTACCCGACATTGGATGGCGTGGTCCGGGGTAGGTAGTTGCGATCGTTGTAACTCGTCGTGAACGACGGCAGGGCCAACAGCCCGACCAACGCGGTCGCAAGGCTCGCCGCGAGTATCGGTCCCGGCCAGCGGACCACCGCGGTTCCCAGCCGTCGCCACCCCCGCGTCTTCATCTTGCGTTTGGGATCGAAAAGTCCGAAGCGACTGCCCAACGCGACGATCGCCGGACCCAACGTCAGGGCGCTCGCCACGATCGTGAGCATCCCGATCGCGCACGGCGCACCCAGCGTTTGGAAATAAGGCAACCGGGTGAAACTGAGGCAAAACATCGCGCCGGCGATGGTCAGCCCCGAGCCCAGGACCACGTGGGCGCTGCCGCGAAACATGGTGTAGTACGCGGCTTCTGCGTCCTGACCCGCCTGCCGGGCCTCCTGATATCGGCCAACGATGAAGATCGCGTAATCCGTGCCCGCGGCGATCGCGAGTATCGGGAGGATCTGCACCGCAAATGTCGATAGCCCCAGTAGGCCGTGACCGCCCAGGAAGGCGATCACGCCTTGCATTGCCGGCAGTTCGATGAAGACCATCAGAAGCGTCAGCACAACGGTGACCACAGAGCGATACACGATCAGCAACATCGCGACGATGACCGCGACCGTCACGCCCATCACCTTGCGGGCGCTCTTGTTACCGAATTCGAGCTGATCCGTGGTCACCGCTGCGGGGCCGGCGATGTAAGCCCTGACGCCGTCGGGCGCCTGGACGTTCGACACGATGCGCCGCACGGCGTCGACCGACTCGTTGGCCAGCGTCTCGCCTTGGCGGCCCACGAGGAAGACCTGAACGTAGGCGGCCCTGCCGTCGGCGCTCTGCGAGCCGGCCGCGGTGAGCGGATCGCCCCAGAAGTTCTGGATGTGCTCGACGTGCCGGTGGTCCTGCGCGAGCTTGCGGATCAGCTCGTCATAGAACCGATGCGCAGCATCACCC
Organism: Mycobacterium sp. UM_11; assembly: GCF_001414075.1. Lineage (NCBI taxonomy): Bacteria > Bacillati > Actinomycetota > Actinomycetes > Mycobacteriales > Mycobacteriaceae > Mycobacterium > Mycobacterium sp. UM_11. Next base: position 28,647 of record NZ_LATC01000008.1, read on the forward strand.
AGCGGGGCTTGGCCCTCGAGGACGACCATGACCGCGCTGTCGGAGTCGAATTCCTTGAACACCTCACCGACGCGCTTCATGGCCCGTATCGCCGGGGCATCGTCGGGGCTCATCGACACCGCGTGCGCCTCGCCGACCGCTTCCAGTTGCGGCACAGCGATATTGGTGACCGCGGCCAGCCCCAGCCAGAAAAGCAGGATGGGTACCGAAAGCCGGCGAACCGTGCGAGCGATCACGCGGACTTCACCAGGCAGAAAGTTTGGGGATGAATTCCCGCCACGGTTCGTTCGGCCCGAATGTCGCCGTTAACGGTGATCCGGCAACCGATGTTGTCGTCGTCGCCCTGCGCCACCACGTTGACGCTCACCGCGGGAGCGGTTGTGGCCACGCTGTAGGTCCACGGCAACCGGGTGCCGTCGACTCGTTGCGGCACGGCGTCGACGTCGAGGTAGTTGACGTCGGCCACGCTGCCAGCGGGGCCGAAGACCTCCAGCGTCACATGCTTGGGGTTGAAGGGTTTGATGTCATCGGCGCGGGCGCCGACGGCCGACGCGGTGGCCCGGGCACCGAAGGCACCGTGCAGCCGGTAGACGGCGAAACCCGCGACGACGACCAGGGCCAACACGACGAGCGGGATCCACGCACGTTTGACGATGGCCATCCTCCACCCCGCTCTTCCGACATAAGTTAGTTGCCCAACACATTAGGTCAACCGCCCCTCCAGCACAATAGCCGGATCGAACTGCGTATTTGCACCTCTCAAGCCAATCGCTTGCTTGATTGAGGTCGGCGATAGTAAGTTGTGTAACTAACGTGCTCATCCACGACGGCGCCGCGAACGGGCCACCAGAGAGGTCAAAACACCATGAGTATCAACACACATCGGTTCGGCCCCTGGGCGGTCGTGACTGGGGCGTCGTCAGGGATCGGGCGCGAATTCGCTCGCCAGCTCGCCACCGCGGGCATCAACGTGGTCCTCGTCTCGCGGCGCCTGACCGCGCTGGAGGAGCTTGGTGGCGCGCTGGCCCGGGAAAGCGGCGTCGACTTTCGCGCCGTCGGCGTCGACCTGTCCGACCCGGCGATGCTGACCCCAATCGCCAACGCCACCAACGACATCGACGTCGGCCTGCTGGTGTCGAACGCCGGCGCCGCCCTGCCCGGGCCGTTCCTAGACTCCGATCTTCAGGCGCAGCGGGCCATCCTGCGGCTCAACACCGCCGCGCACTTGGGCCTCACGCACCACTTCGGTGCACGGCTGGCGCGGCGCGGCCGTGGCGGCATCGTGCTGGTCTCCGCCCTGGGCGCGATACACGGCGTGCCGTACCTGGCGCACACCGCGGCGACCAAGGCGTACGTGGCCAGCCTCGGTGCCGGCCTGCACGGCGAGCTGGCCAAGCACGGGGTGCACGTCACGGTGCTGCACCCCGGGCCCACCCGCACGCCGGCGATCGCCCAACTCGGCCTCGACCCAGACAAACTGCCGATGCCGCCCATGGCCCCGGACGTTTGCGCCCGTGACGCACTGCGCGCGCTAGAGCGAAACCGGGCCCGTTGCATACCGGGCCGGCTCAACCGGGTGACCACCGCGCTAGTGCCCGCGACCGTCACCCGCTCGATGATGTCGCGCATGTTGGCGCGGCCCGCCGAGCTCAAAACGGCCGCCAATTAACATGGACAGGCCCATTTGTCTCGTCACCGGGGCCACCGATGGCATCGGCAAAGTCACCGCGACCGCGCTCGCCCGCGAGGGTTATGCCGTCGTGCTGGCCGCGCGCAGCGCGGCCAAGGCGGCGACCGTGACATCCGAAATCGTCGCGTCGACCGGCAACCGCGACGTCGACTACCTCACCGCGGATCTCGGGTCGCTTTCCCAACTGCGCGCGCTGGCCACGGCGTTCGCGGCGCGCTACCCGCGGCTGGACGTTCTGGTCAACAACGCCGGCGTCGTCATGCCGCAACGCGTGCTGACCGAGGACGGCTACGAGACGATGTTTCAGGTCAACTACCTCGCGCAGTTCTATCTCACCCAGTTGCTGCTCGACGCACTGGAGACGAGCCGGCAGGGCAGGGTCGTCAACCTGAGCTCGAGCGTGTACCGCGCCGGCAAGTTCGACCCGGACAACCTGCAAGGCGAGCGCCGGTTCTCCACCATCGGCGCGTACGCCTCGTCGAAGCTGTGCGTGCTGCTTTTCACCATCGAGCTGGCGCAGCGACTGGCGCCGACGCGCGTCACCGCGAACGCCGTGCACCCCGGGATCGTCAGGACGCCGATGATGCGTGAAGCGGAAGGGGTACTGCGCGCTATCTCTTTTGCGGCGCTGCCGTTTTCGCGGTCAGCGGACCGGGGTGCGGCCACGTCGGTGTTTCTCGCCGGCTCCCCCGCCGCGTCGCGGGTCTCCGGTCAGTACTTCACGAATGCCCGGCCGAAGAAGGTCAGGACCGCGTACAACACCCCGGAGTACCGCGACCACCTGTGGAACCTGAGCATGGACGCATGCCGTCTATAGTCCGTGAGTGATATGGCTGACTCAACCGGCAAGCGGGAGCGATTGATCGCCGCCGCGTGCGACCTGTTCTATCGCCAGGGCATAGCGGGCACCACACTGGCGCACATCGCCGAGGCCGCGCAGGTGCCCCTGGGCAACGTGTACTACTACTTCAAGACCAAAGACGACATCGTTGCCGCGGTAGCCGAGGCGCGCACCGAGGAGGTCCGATCCGCAACCGCCGCCCTGCAGCGCCGGCACGGCAGCCCCAAGGCGCGGCTCAAGGCACTCGTGGCGATGCTGGCGGAGTCGCGCCACACGATCGCCGACCACGGATGCCCGCTCGGAACACTGTGCACCGAACTCGCGAACCAGCCAGGCCGATCGCCCGACCTGACCGCTCCCATCATGCAGACGCTGCTGGACTGGGCCGAGCAGCAGTTCCACGCCATGGGCCGCCGCGACGCCCGCGAGCTGGCCCTCGAACTCGTCATCGCTTACGAGGGCAGTGCCGTTCTGACCAACGCCCTGGGGCAGCCCGAAGTGATGGCCCAACAAGCCCGCCGCCTCGAGAAGTGGATAACTGCACTGCAGGTGTGACGCGGCGCCGTCACATCAGGTGTGTCGGTTGCGCGATGCCGAAGCGGGTGCCGGCGTAGCGCTTCAACGCCGCCGGACTGAAGTACACGTGCTGGCCGACCGTGTGCAGGTCCCGGAAGCATCGTTGCAGCGGGTGGTTCGCGTGCACCGCGCCGGCGCCGGTCAGGTGAAACGCCGTATCCACCGCGTGACGCGCCGCGCGCATCGCCTGTTGGGCGGCGAGCTGGAAGCCGGCGCGCTGCCCAAGCGTCGGCGGGTCGCCGGCGCACGCGCTTTCCCACAGGGCGGCGGCCTCGTCCAGAACGAAGGCCCGCGCCGCCCTCAAACCGGCTTCGGCACCGGCGAATTCGACCTGTGCGGCGGAATCCTGGGCGAGCGGCTCGAACGTGCCGGCACGCGTCTTCGTCGCCGCCAGCTCGGTGAATTCGTCCAGCGCGCGACGCGCGATCCCGAGCGGGACGCCCACGATCGCGACCCCGACGAGCGTGAAGAACGCCAGCCTCCACAACGGGCCGTCCTGGCGGGCCGGAGAGAAGAACGGGCTGATGGTGTGTTCCTCGTCGACCCGCAGGCCCCGGCCGACCAGGTCGTTGCTGCCGGTGGCGCGCAGCCCCAAAACGTCCCAGTTGTCGACGATTTCGGCTTCGGCGCGGGGGAAGAACGCCAGGCGCCAGTCGGGGCCCTGGTCGGGGATCATTCGCGGCGTGTCGCCGTCGAAGACGAACATCCCGGCCAAAACCCATTCGGCATGGCGACAGCCGCTGGCGAACGGCCACCGGCCGTCGACGGCGAAGCGCCCACGCCCGTCCGGGACGGCGCGCCCGGTGGGGGCGAACACCGTGGCCGCCAGGAAATCGGCGTCCGGCCCAAACAGCGCCGTGGCGGCGGCGGGTTCGAGCCAGGCGGTGAATGCCGGGCCGCCGGCGCCGATGGCCGCGATCCAGCCCGTCGATCCGTCGGCGCGCGCCAGCTCCTCGATCATGTGGATGAATTCGGTTGGCGCCATTTCGAATCCGCCGAGCGAGCGCGGCTGTAGCGCCCGGAAGACACCGGCCGCACGCAGCCGCCCGACCAGATCGGGTGGCGTCGTCCCGAGCGCCTCCGCCTCGCCGGCGCGCCGGGTGATCTCGGGCGCCAGGGCACGCGCGACGTCCATGGGGTGGGCGCCTCCGGACAGGCCGACGGCGGGGCACGTTGCGGTGGTCATGTCATGCTCCTAATTCTGATACAGTAATCTGTAATAGATACAGGAGCATGTAACTAATTATGGGATCTGTCAAGGGCACGCCACCACGCCGCTACGACTCGACCCGCCGCCGCGAACAGGCGCAGCGCAACCGGGACGCGGTGCTTGCCGCCGCCCGGCGGCGATTTTTGGCCCAGGGCTACGCGACCACCACGATCGCCGAGATCGCGCGGGACGCCTCCGTGTCGGTCGAAACGGTGTACAAGGCCTTTGCGACCAAGGCGGGCGTGCTCAAGGCGCTGTTCGACGTCTCGGTGGCCGGCGACGACGAGCCGATCCCGATGGCCCAGCGCGACGTGATCCGCAACGTCATCGAGGCGACCGAGGCGGACCGCAAGCTACAGATCTACGCCGACCACCTGGCCGCCACCATGCCGCGCAGCGCTCCGGTGCAGCTGCTCGCGCGCGACGGCGCCGCGTCGTCACCCGACGCGCGCGAGGTCTGGCAGCAGATTCGGCAGGAAACTCTCAACGCCATGACGATGTTCGCGGCCGATCTGGCCCGCACGGGACGGCTGCGCGTCGGCTCGAAGCAAGCGCGCGACATCCTGTGGACGTATCACGCGCCGGAGCTCTACGAGCTCCTCGTGCTCGAACGGGGTTGGTCGGCCAAGCGATACGGCACGTTCATCGCCGACGCGCTCATCGGCGCGCTGCTCGAACCCGCGGATTGAGCGCTACAGCCCGAACGCCTGACGCACGCCGTCGACGGCCGCCGCATCGCCCGTCACCGCGATGCGCCGCGCCGCCGCCTTGCGCTTGGCCTCGCTCGCGCCGAGGCGGGCGGTCACCAGATCGGCCGCGGCGGCGGTGATCGTCGCCGACGGCTCACCACGCGCACCGGCCAGCCGCCCCTGCGTCACCGCGAAGTCGAAGCGCCGGCCGTCGATCTCGGCCCGGCACGTCGCCTCCAGCCCCGCGGCCTTGGCCGAGTCGAAGCCGAGCAGAATCCCGGCCAGAAACCCGTTGAGCGGAGAGACCGGCTCGCCCTCGACCGGGTCCAGCCGGTCCAGGCCGAACCACGCGACGCTACGCAGCACGGGCAGCACCCGCTGCCAGCCCACGTCGCTGAGCGTGTACACGGTCCGCCCGATCGGGGCGGGCAGATCGGCGCGGTCGACGAGCCCCGCGTCCTGCAGTTCCTTGAGCCGCTCGGCCAGCAGATTCGTTGCGATGCCTGGCAATTCGGCGCGCAGGTCACCGTAGCGGCGGGGGCCGCCGACCAGCTCGCGCAAGATCAGCAGCGTCCACCGCTCGCCCAGGACGTCGAGCCCGAGCGCGATCGGGCAGTTCTGGTTGTAGGTCCGGCGGGTCGCCACCACCCCACCCTAGCACTTCAGACACCTTTTTCAACTATTTGCTTGATTTCCTTGTCTACCCGCTTTAGGGTCTCGTCTATGCCCATCGCAAGCCGCGTCCGCAACCATCCGATAGCCGCGCTCGCCGTCATCTGCCTCGGTGTCTTCGTCATCAGCGTCGACGCCACCATCGTCAACGTCGCGCTGCCGACCCTGTCGCGCGAGCTCGGCGCCAACACCGCGCAGCTGCAATGGATCGTCGACGCCTACACCCTGGTGATGGCCGGCCTGCTGCTGTCGGCGGGCAGCCTGGCCGACCGATTCGGCAGGCTCGGCTGGCTGAACTCCGGGCTCGCGCTGTTCGCGGTCACCTCTGCCGTTGCGGCGCATACCGATTCGGCCGGCCAGCTGATCGCGGCGCGCGCCGCGATGGGGGTGGGCGCGGCGGTGATTTTTCCGACCACGCTCGGGTTGATCACCAACATCTTCACCGACCCGGTGGCGCGGGCCAAGGCGATCGGGCTGTGGGCGGCGATGGTCGGCGTCGGGGTGGCCGTCGGGCCGATCAGCGGCGGCTGGCTGCTCGAGCACTTCTGGTGGGGCTCGATCTTCATGGTGAACATCCCGATCGCCGTGCTGGCGATCGTCGGGGGCGTCCTGTTCGTGCCGACCTCCCGCGATCCCGCGGCGCCACGCGTGGACGTCGGCGGCCTGATCCTGTCCGCGGCCGGCATCACGGCGCTGGTCTACACGGTCATCGAGGCGCCCACCTGGGGATGGACCAACGGCCGGACCGCGGGCGGGTTCGCCCTGGCCACAGCGATCCTCGTGGTGTTTGCGCTCTGGGAGCGGCGGACCCCCCAGCCCATGCTGGACATCTCGGTCTTCGCCAACCGGCGGTTCTCCGGCGGCAGCCTGGCGGTGACGGCCGGCTTCCTGACTCTGTTCGGCTTCATCTTCGTCATCACCCAGTACTTCCAATTCATCAAGGACTACACCGCTTTTCAGAGCGGGGTGCGGCTGCTGCCGGTCGCCGCATCCATCGCACTGGCCAGCATCGCGAGCCCACGGCTGGTCGAGCGGGTCGGCACCACCGCCGTCGTCGCCGCCGGGCTGACCGTGTTCGCCGCCGGGCTGGCGTGGGCCTCCACGGCCGACGCCGCCACGCCGTACACCCAGATCGCCACCCAGATGCTGCTCCTCGGCGGTGGCCTCGGCCTGACGGTCTCGCCGGCCACCGAGGCCATCATGGGGTCGCTGTCCGCCGACAAGGCCGGGGTCGGCTCGGCCGTCAACGACACCACGCGCGAGCTCGGGGGCACGCTCGGTGTCGCGATCGCCGGCAGCATCTTCGCCTCGGTCTACTCGGGACACCTCGCCGCGTCGGCGTTGACCGGGCTACCCGCCGAGGCCATGCGGCAGTCGATGGCGCTGGCGCACAGTGTGATCGCGCAGCTGCCCGCGCAACGGGCCGTCGGCGTCCGCGCCGCGGTCGATCGCGCGTTCCTGGACGGCTTGCAGGTGAGCTCGCTGGTGTGTGCGGGCATCGCGCTGGGCGCGGCCATCGTCGTCGGCTGGTTATTGCCGGCGCGTCAGGAAAGGGAGATTCGATGAATAGTCGGGTATTGGTAACCGGTGCCACGGGCAAGGTCGGCGGTGCCGTCGCCACCCAGCTGCTTGAAAAGGGCGTCCCAACGAGGGCGATGGTGCATCGCGACGACGCCCGCAGCGCGCGGCTGCGCCAGCTGGGCGCCGAGGTCGTGGTCGCGGATATGTTTGACATCAACCAGGTTTCGTCCGCGATGGACGGCGTCGGCCGGCTGTATTTCAACCCTCCCTATCACCCTCACGCGCTGGACAGCGCGGTCGCGTTCGCGGTCGCCGCCCGGCGCGCCGGCGTGGAAGCGGTGGTGGCACTTGGGCAATGGCTGGCCAGCCCCGAGCATCCCTCCCTGATGACCCGGCAGGCCTGGCTCACCGACAAGCTGTTCGAGCTCCTGCCGGACACCGCGCACGTGGCCGTCGACCCGGGCTACTTCGCCGACAACTACCTGCAGCTGATCGGTATGGCCGCCCAGCTGGGAGTGTTGCCGACGCCGACCGGGGGCCGCCGAAACGCCCCACCCTCCAACGAGGACATCGCCCGGGTCGCCGTTGGCGCGCTGCTCGACCCCCACCGCCACGACGGCCGCGCCTACCGCCCGACCGGACCGGCATTGCTGTCCGGCGCGGAGATCGCCGATGCCGTCGGGGAGGCGCTGGGCCGGCGCGTGCGCCACATCGACATCCCCCCGTGGATCTTCATGCGGGCGGTGCGCGTCAGCGCGAAGCGCCTCGGGGTCGACCTGTTCTTCCAGTCCGGCCTGCGCCACTACCTTCCGGAGTACGCGCTGGGAACGTGGGAGGTGGGCGGCCCGACGACGCATGTCCGCGACGTCGCGGGCGTCGAGCCCGAAGACTTCCTGACGATAGCGCGCCGCTACGCCACCGGTCCCGAAACACGCCGCACCCCAGCGAATTTCATCCATCAGCTGGGCATCTTCCTGTTGACCGGGCTGGTGCCGATGCGCCGGCTGGACAGGTTCGACCGGCTCCAACAACATCCACGCCCTGCACATCCCACATTCTCGGGCGAGTCCGTGGGGTGGCGACAAGAACACATAGCGACATTCGAACCGGAAAGGGCGATAGCACGATGAACACCACACCGGCTGCCAGCGGCAGCACCTATGTCCTCGGCCATGCCGACGTTGAGGTACGGCGGCTGCTCCTGCAGGGGCGGCTTTACAACGACTACACCGAGCACGCGCTGCGGCTCGCGGGCCTGCGCCCGGGCATGCGGGTGCTCGACATCGGCAGCGGCCCCGGCGACGTGTCGTTCATCGCCGCCCGGCTGGTCGGTCCGACCGGCAGCGTGCTCGGGGTGGACGCCGCACCCGACATGGTGGAGCTGGCCCGCGCCCGCGCCGCCGAACAAGGCATCGGCACAGCGCGTTTCACCCAATCCGCGATCGACGCGATCACGCCCGACGAGCCGGTGGACGCGGTGATCGGCCGGCTGATCCTCATGCACCTGCCCGACCCGGCCGACACGCTGCGGCGCCTGAGTCAGTTCGTGCGGCCCGGCGGCGTCATCGCGTTCTCCGAGAACGACATTCAATCGGCGCGCAGCGACCCGGACACGCCGCTGTTCGGTCAGGTGATAGCGGGGATCGTGCGGGCCTTCGAGGCCATGGGCCTGTCCGCGCGGTTCGGCACCACGCTGCACACGATATTCGCCGACGCCGGCCTGGGTTCGCCGGAGCTGACCGTCGGCGCCCCGATCGGCACGGCCGCCCGCACCGACATCCTGGCCTACGGCGCGGAAGTCTGGCGGCTGGTCTCCCCCATCGCGCAACAGGGCGGCTTCGCCATCGACGAGGTCGCCGACATCGACGAGTTCGTGCCGCGTTTCCGCGAGGAGGTGCTCGCGGCCAATGCCCTCATCACGATGCCGCCCATCATCACGGCATGGGTGCGCAAATGAGCAACGTCATCCAAGAGCAATACTCAACCGGCCTGTCGCGGAACAACATCGAGCGCGCGCTGGTCGTTGCCGGCAAGGACCTCGACCGCCTCGAACCCGCCGACCTGGCGCTGCTGGAGGACTTCCACACCATGGGCCGCATCGCCACCGCCCAACTGGTGGACCTGGTCGAGATCGGCGCTGAAAGCGAAGTGCTCGACGCCGGCAGCGGGGTCGGGGGTACCGCCCGCTACGTCGCCGCGCGCTACGGCTGCGCGGTCACCGCCGTCGATCTCACCGACGAATACTGCGACACGCACCGCTGGCTCAATCGCCTTGTCGGCCTGGATGACCGGATATCCGTCCACCGAGCCGACGTGACCGACCTGCCGTTCCCCGACGGGACGTTCGACGTGGTCCTGAGCCAGCACGTCCAGATGAACGTCGCGGACAAGGCGCGCCTCTACTCCGAAGCGCGCCGCGTCCTCAAGGCCGGCGGGCGGCTCGCCCTGTGGGACATCACGACGGGAGATCGCGGCCCGCTCGACTATCCGCTGCCGTGGGCCGACAACCCCGGGCGCAGCCACCTGGTCACCCCCGATCAGTTGCGCGCCGCCGTCGAGTCCGCGGGTTTCACCGTCGCGCACTGGAACGACCGCACCGACGAGGCAGTCGCGCTGATGCGGGCCCTGCTGGCACAGCCCGCCAGCCCGCTGGGGCTGCACGCCTTCGTCGCCGACTTCGACACCAAAGTCCACCACCTCACCCAAGCGCTGGCCGACGGACGGCTGCGCGCCATCCAGGCCGTGTGCGAAAGTTGAAAGACTTGTCCCCCAACGAGATTGCCGACCGGCGCTACGCGATGACGTGGAGCGGTGGTCGCGGCGAGGTGAAGTTTCTACGTCGCCGCGACGGATCGCGGTTGCGTTACTTCACGACGGGCACGGGGCCGCCGCTGGTTTTGCTGCACACCGTGCGGACGCAGCTCGACTACTTCCAGCGGGTGTTGCCCGAGCTGTGGGACGAATTCACGGTTTACGCGCTGGATCTGCCCGGGATGGGATGGTCGGACATCGTGCCGGGCGCGCGCTACGACCAACCGGAACTGTGCGGCGCCGTCGTCGAATTCGTCGAAGCCCTCGACCTGCGCGACGTCACGCTGGCCGGTGAATCGATGGGCGCCGCGATCGCGCTGCTGGCGTCGATGGACCTGACCGGCCGGGTGCGCAACGTGGTGGCCTTCAATCCCTACGACTACCCGGGCGGCCTGGAGCGCGGCAACTGGTTCGCCCGCCTGATCGGGACGGCCGTCCGCCTGCCCGGCACCGGACCGGTTTTCGCCCGGCTGGAAAACCGCCCGATCCTCGCCGGTGTGCTGGCCGGCGGCTTCGCCGACCGCCACGCGCTGCCCGGCGGGTTCCTCGCCGAGCTGCGCCGCAGCGGACGCCGCCGCGGCTACCCCCGGGTCAACCGGGCCATCATGCGCAGCCTCGCCGGGTTCGTCGCCGCGCGAAGCCGCTACGCGCGGGTGAGCGTGCCCGTCACGCTCGTCTACAGCGAGCGCGACTGGTCGCGCGCGGCGGAGCGCGAGCACGTCGCCGCCCGGCTGACCGCGGACGCCGTCACCGTGCCGGGCGTCGGCCATTTCTCGGCCCTCGAAAGCCCGAGGGAAATGGTCCGCCTCATCCGGGAAAGCCGTCGGCGCACATAACAGGCGCCCAAGGTGGCGCGCGGATTGCTCGGCATGGTGGAGTGGGTATCGCTTACCTAGTCCGTCAGACACTAGAGAGCGAGGTCCGCCGGTGCATTCTTTGGGTCTGCCCGAGAAAGTGCATGCCTGTCTGTTCGACCTCGACGGGGTGCTGACCGATACCGCCAGCGTCCATACCAAGGCCTGGAAGACCATGTTCGACGACTTCCTGTCCGAACGGGCCAAGCGCACCGGGGAGGAGTTCGTTCCCTTCGACGCGGCCGCCGACTACCGCAAATACGTGGACGGCAAGAAGCGCGAGGATGGCGTCCGCTCGTTCCTGCAGAGCCGCGGCATCGATCTGCCCGACGGCAGTCCCGACGACCCGGACGACGCCGACACCGTGTACGGGCTCGGCAACCGCAAGAACGACGCGTTCCAGAAGGTGCTGCGCAAGGACGGCGTCGAGGTGTTCGAGGGGTCGCGGCGTTACCTGGAGGCGGTCTCGGAGGCGGGCCTGGGCGTCGCGGTGGTGTCCTCGAGCGCCAACACCCGCGACGTCCTGGAGATCACCGGTCTGGACCGGTTCATCCAGCAGCGGGTGGACGGCGTCACGCTGCGCGACGAGCACATCGCCGGCAAGCCGGCCCCCGACTCCTACCTGCGGGGCGCCGAGTTGCTCGGCGTCGGCGCCGACGAAGCGGCCGTTTTCGAGGACGCCATCTCGGGCGTGCAGGCCGGCCATGCCGGTAATTTCGGCTACGTGGTGGGCGTCGACCGGGTGGGGCAGGCCGACGATCTGCGGCGCAACGGCGCCGACGTGGTGGTCACCGACCTCGCCGAGTTGCTGCAGTCATGATCACCGACGAAGCCTTCCCCGTCGATCCATGGCTGGTCAGCGAAACCAAGCTCGACCTGAACCTGTTGGCCCAGTCCGAATCGCTGTTCACCTTGTCCAACGGGCACATCGGGCTGCGCGGCAATCTGGACGAGGGTGAGCCCTACGGCCTGCCCGGCACCTACCTGAACTCCTTCTACGAAATCCGGCCGCTGCCCTACGCCGAGGCCGGATACGGCTACCCCGAGGCCGGCCAGACAATCGTCGACGTCACCAACGGCAAGATCATCCGCCTGCTGGTCGAGGACGAGCCGTTCGACGTCCGCTACGGCGAATTGCTCTCGCACGAACGGGTTCTCGACCTGCGCGCGGGGACGATGGCCCGCCACGCGCATTGGCGCTCGCCCGCGGGCAAGGAAATCAAGCTGGTGTCCACCCGGCTGGTGTCGCTGGCGCAACGCGGCGTGGCCGCCATCGAATACGTCGTGGAAGCGGTCGGCGATTTCGTCCGGGTGACGGTGCAGTCCGAACTGGTCACCAACGAGGACCAGCCCCAGACGTCGGGCGACCCGCGGGTGGCGGCCATCCTGGAAAGCCCCCTGGTGGCCGTCGACCACGAAAACACCGACACCGGGGCGCTTCTCATGCACCGCACCCGCAGCAGCGCCCTGATGATGTCCGCCGCGATGGATCACGAGATCGACGTTCCCGGTCGCGTCGAGTACAGCACCGACGCGCGCGAAGACCTGGCGCGAACCACCGTGATCTGCGGGCTGCGCGCCGGGCAGAAGCTGCGCATCGTCAAGTACCTCGCGTATGGCTGGTCGAGCATGCGCTCGCGCCCCGCGCTGCGCGACCAGGCCGCCGCCGCCATCCACAGCGCCCGCTACAGCGGGTGGCAGGGGCTGGTGGACGCGCAGCGCAAGTACCTGGACGAGTTCTGGGACTGCGCGGACGTCGAGGTCGAGGGCGATCCCGAGTCCCAGCAGGCCGTGCGGTTCGGGCTGTTTCACCTGTTGCAGGCCAGCGCGCGCGCCGAGCGCCGGGCGATCTCGGCCAAGGGACTCACCGGGACCGGCTATGACGGCCACGCCTTCTGGGACACCGAGGGTTACGTGTTGCCGGTGCTCACCTACACCGCGCCGCACGCGGTGGCCGACGCGCTGAAGTGGCGGGCGTCGACGCTGGACCTCGCCAAGGAGCGGGCCGCCGAACTCGGCCTCGAAGGCGCCGCCTTCCCCTGGCGCACCATCCGCGGGCAGGAGTGCTCGGCGTATTGGCCGGCCGGCACCGCGGCCTGGCACATCAACGCCGACATCGCCATGGCGTTCGAGCGATACCGCATCGTCACCGGCGACGAGGAATTGGAAAAGCATTGCGGCCTAGGGGTTCTCGTCGAAACCGCCCGGCTCTGGGTCACCCTCGGCCACCACGACCGGCATGGCGTCTGGCACCTCGACGGGGTCACCGGCCCCGACGAGTACACCGCGATCGTGCGCGACAACGTCTTCACCAACCTGATGGCCGCGCACAACCTGCGGACCGCCGCCGAGGCCTGCAACCGCCACCCCGAGGTGGCGGAGGCGCTGGGCGTCACCACCGAGGAGACGGCTTCCTGGCGCGACGCGGCCGACGCCGCCAACATCCCCTACGACGCCGGCCTGGGGGTGCATCAGCAGTGCGAGGGCTTCACCACGCTCGCGGAATGGAATTTCCAGGAGAACCACTCCTATCCGTTGCTGTTGCACGACCCCTACGTGCGGCTCTACCCCGCGCAGGTGATCAAGCAGGCCGACCTGGTGCTGGCGATGCAGTGGCGCAGTCACGCGTTCACCCCGGAACAGAAGGCGCGCAACGTCGACTACTACGAGCGGCGCATGGTGCGCGATTCGTCGTTGTCCGCGTGCACCCAGGCGGTGATGTGCGCCGAGGTCGGACACCTGGAACTGGCGCACGACTACGCCTACGAGGCCGGGTTGATCGACCTGCGCGACCTGCACCACAACACCCGCGACGGCCTGCACATGGCCTCGCTCGCGGGCGCGTGGACGGCGTTGGTGGGCGGCTTCGGCGGCCTGCGCGACGACGAGGGCATCCTGGCGCTGGATCCCGCACTGCCCGACGGCATTTCGCGGCTGCGGTTTCGGCTTCGGTGGCGCGATTTCCGGGTGACCGTCGACGTCAACCATTCCGACGTCACGTACACGGTGCGCGACGGGCCGGGCGGCCAACTCACCATCCGGCACGCCGGCGAGGATGTCACCCTGAGCACCGACGCGCCCAAGACCTTCGCGGTGCGCGAACGCAAACCACTGCTGCCGCCCCCGCAGCAGCCGCCGGGCCGCGAGCCGCTGCACCGCCGGGCGCTGACCCGCAAGAAGTGAGCATCAGCCGGGGTTGAGCAGCCGCCCCGCCTCGGCGGTCGCCGCCATCCGTATCTCGGCGTCCGTCAGCTCGTCGATTCCGGTCGCCGCGCGCAGGATCGGCGCGAACAACCGCCAGCCGAATTGCAGCGCAAGCGCGTTGGCGACGGCGCGCCGCGCCTCGGCCTCGTCGTCGTGATGGGGCAACACCGAGTCGAGTAACGCCGCGATGGCGGGAAAGCGCGTCTGCAGCTGACCCGCCGGATACCCGTCGAGCAAGGCCCTGGCCATCACGCGCATCTGCCGGTCCAACGCCCGGTCCAGTTCGCCGGCGGGCGCCTCGTCGCTCAGCAGGGCGCCGACGTCGGCGCTGAGGTGATCCAGCACCGCGCCGATCAGTTGTTCCTTAGTACCGAAGTGGCGAAACAGCAGCCCGTGGTTGACGTTGGCTCGAGCGGCGATGTCGCGGATCGAGGTCGCCGCGGGTCCGCGCTGCGCGAACAGGTCGGTGGCGGCCGCCAGGATCGCGGCGGCGACCTCGGCCCGACCCGTTGGCATTTTCCCGGCGGCCCTTGCGGACGATGTAGTCATACGACTACAGTACTCTATGTAGTCAGATGACTACGCCCCTTTAACAGTAGGAATGATGAAAATGATCGGTCAGATAACCGTCACCAAGCTGGGCAGCCGCATCGGCGCCCGCGTCGACGGGGTGCGCCTCGGGGGCGACCTCGACGCGGCCGCGATCGAGAAGATCCAGCAGGCGCTGCTGGCCCACAAGGTGATCTTCTTCCGCCACCAGCACCAGCTCGACGACGAGCAGCAGCTGGCGTTCGCCGGGCTGTTGGGCACGCCCGTCGGCCACCCGGCCGCCGAGGCGCTCGCCGCCAAGCACGCGCCGGTGATCACCCCGATCAATTCCGAGTTCGGCAAGGCGAACCGCTGGCACACCGACGTCACGTTCGTCGCGAACTATCCCGCGGCCTCGATCCTGCGTGCCGTCACGCTGCCCCGCTACGGCGGGTCGACGCTGTGGGCCAACACCGCCGCGGCGTACGAGGACCTGCCCGAGCCGCTGGCCTGGCTCGTCGACGACCTGTGGGCGCTGCACAGCAACCGCTACGACTACGTGACCGCCGAAGCCGTGGGCATGACCGACGCGCAGCGGACGTTCCGGCAGGCCTTCGAGAAACCGGACTTCCGCACCGAGCATCCCGTGGTGCGGGTGCACCCGGAGACCGGCGAGCGCACGCTGCTGTTGGGAGATTTCGTGCGCGGGTTCGTCGGCCTGGACAACTACGAATCAACCGTGCTCTTCGACATGCTGCAGCGGCGAATCACTATGCCGGAGAACACCATTCGCTGGAACTGGGCGCCGGGTGACGTCGCCATCTGGGACAACCGGGCCACCCAGCACCGCGCCATCGACGACTACGACGACCAGCCGCGGCTGATGCACCGCGTGACCCTGATGGGCGACGTGCCCTTCAACGTGCACCGGCAACGCAGCCGGGTGGTCAGCGGCGCCCCGCTCGAGGCGATCGCGAGCTGACCGAAGCTAGCCGGCGTCGGCGGCGGAGCGCACCGGGGTGATCGGCAACCAGCGCAGCGCACCGGGCGCGGTTGCCGGCACCACGGGCTGCCTCGGTGCGATCGGGTCCAGCCGGCGGTACGCCTGGCCCTGCGGCGGGCGCTGATCGTCCTCGCCCTTGTTGGGCCACAACGAGGCGGCCCGTTCGGCCTGGGCGGTGATGGACAGCGACGGGTTGACGCCCAGGTTCGCCGAGATCGCGGCGCCGTCCACCACGAACATCGTGGGGTAGCCGTAGACCCGGTGGTAGGGGTCGATGACCCCGTTGTCGGGGGCGTCGCCGATCGCCGCGCCGCCGAGGAAGTGCGCGGTCAGCGGGATGTTGAACAGCTCGCCCCAGGTGCCGCCGGCCACGCCGTCGACCTTTTCGGCGATGCGCCGGGTCACCCTGTTCCCGACGGGGTTCCAGGCCGGGTTCGGGTCGCCGTGCCCCTGCTTGCTGGTGTACCAGCGGATGCCGAGCTTGCCGCGTTTGGTGTACGTGGTGATCGAGTTGTCCAGGTGCTGCATGACCAGGGCGATCAGGGTGCGCTCGCTCCATTGGTGGACGTTGAGCATCCGCATCATGCGGCGCGGGTCCTCGCGGGCCTGGTCCAGCAGTTGCTTCCAGCGCGGTACGTCGGTGCCCTCGGGACCGGTGCCGTCGGTCATCAGCGTCTGCAGCAGCCCCATCGCGTTGGAACCCTTGCCGTAGCGGCAGGGCTCGACGTGGGTGTCCGAGGTCGGATGGATCGACGACGTGATCGCCACGCCGTGGGTCAGGTCCAGGTTCGGGTCGACCTCGAGCTTGCCGGCGCCGACAATCGACTCGGAGTTGGTCCGGGTCAGCACGCCCAGCCGCTCGGAGAGCCGCGGCAGCTTGCCCTTGTCGCGCATCTTGAACAGCAGATGCTGGGTGCCCCAGGTGCCCGCGGCCAGGATCAGGTGCGTCGCGGTGTAGGTGCGCCGGTCCCTGCGCAGCCAGCTTCCGGTGCGCACGGTGCGCACCTCCCACACTCCGTCGGGACGCTGCTGGAATCCCTTGACGGTGGTCATCGGAATGACTTGTGCGCCAGCCGATTCGGCGAGGCCGAGGTAGTTCTTCAGCAGCGTGTTCTTGGCGCCGTACCGACAGCCCGTCATGCAGCAACCGCACTCGAGGCAGCCGGTGCGCTCCGGTCCCGCGCCGCCGAAGTATGGGTCGGGCACGGTCTTGCCGGGCGTCTTGGTGCCGTCCGGGCCGAAGAACACCCCCACCGGGGTGGGCACGAAGGTGTCGCCGCAGCCCATCTCGTCGGCGACTTCCTTCAGGACGCGGTCGGCGTCGGTGAAGGTCGGGTTGGTGACCACCCCGAGCATCCGTTTCGCCTGCTCGTAGTGCGGCATCAACTCGTCGCGCCAGTCGGTGATGTGCGACCACTGCCGGTCGGCGAAGAACGGCTCCGGCGGCACGTAGAGCGTGTTGGCGTAGTTCAGCGACCCGCCGCCCACGCCGGCGCCGGCCAGGATCAGCACGTTCTTCAAGGGATGAATCCGCTGAATGCCGTAGCAACCCAGCCTGGGCGCCCACAGAAACCTGCGCAGGTCCCAGGACGTCTCGGCGAAATCCTCGTCGGCGAAGCGCCGGCCGGCCTCCAATACGCCTACGCGGTAGCCCTTTTCGGTCAGCCGCAGCGCGCTGACGCTGCCGCCGAAACCCGAACCGATGATCAGAACGTCGTAATCCGGCCTCATCGCACCAGTATGGCCTTACCGCCGGGTAATAAACCAGCGGCCGCGAGCCTCAGCTACCGACGGTCAGCCCGACCTTCTGGAATTCCTTGAGGTCGCAGTAGCCGGCCTTGGCCATCGATCGGCGCAGGCCACCGACGAGGTTGAGGGAACCGAACGGGTCGTCGGACGGGCCGTTGAGCACCCGCTCCAAGGGCGGCCGCTCGCCGAGGGCGATCTGCAGCAACGCCCCGCGCGGAAGCGACGGGTGCGCCGCCGCGGCCGGCCAGAACCAACCCTCGCCCAGCGCCTCGGCGCATTCGGCCAGCGGCGTGCCGAGCATCACCGCGTCGGCGCCGCAGGCGATCGCCTTGGCCAGCTCGCCGGAGGTGTGGATGTCGCCGTCGGCCAGCACATGCACGTACCGGCCGCCGGTCTCGTCGAGGTATTCCCGCCGCGCCGCGGCGGCGTCGGCGATGGCGGTGGCCATCGGCACGCTGATGCCCAGCACCTCGTCGCTGGTGGTCACGCCCCGGGTGGAGCCGTAGCCGACGATGACGCCCGCGGCGCCGGTGCGCATCAGGTGCAGCGCGGTCCGGTGATCGAGCACGCCGCCCGCCACCACCGGGACGTCGAGCTCGGAGATGAAGGTCTTCAGGTTCAGCGGCTCGCCGTCGCTGGCCACGCGTTCCGCCGACACGATCGTGCCCTGGATGACCAGCAGGTCGATGCCGGCCTGCAACAGCACCGGGGTAAGCGCCTGGGCGTTCTGCGGGCTGACCCGCACCGCGGTGGTCACCCCGGCCTCCCGGATGCGCGCGACCGCCGACCCCAGCAGGTCCGGGTCCAGCGGCGCCGCGTGCAGCTCCTGCAGCAGCCGGATCGACGCCGACGGCTCGGGCTCCTTGCTGGCGGCCTCGACCAGCTGCGCGATCTTGGCCTCGACGTCGGCGTGCCGGCCTATCAGCCCCTCGCCGTTGAGCACGCCCAGCCCGCCCAGGCGGCCGAGCTCGATGGCGAACTCCGGGGAGACCAGGGCATCGGTCGGATGGGCGATCACCGGGATCTCGAAGCGGTAGGCGTCCAGTTGCCACGCGGTGGACACGTCCTGCGACGAGCGGGTGCGCCGCGACGGCACGATGCTGACTTCGCTCAGCTCATAGGTGCGACGGGCGTTGCGGCCCATGCCGATTTCGACCATGCCGCCCTCAGCGCGCAAAGTAGTTGGGCGCTTCGACGGTCATGGCGACGTCGTGCGGATGGCTTTCCCGCAGCCCGGCCGAGGTGATGCGGACGAACTGCGCCTGCTGCAGCGCCTCGATGGTGGGCGATCCGGTGTAGCCCATCGCGGCGCGCAGGCCGCCGGTGAGCTGGTGGATCACCGAGGACAGCGGCCCGCGGAACGGCACCCGGCCCTCGATGCCCTCGGGCACCAGCTTGTCCTCGGAGAGCGCGTCGTCGGCGAAGTAGCGGTCCTTGGAGTAGGACTTCCCCCCGCCCCTGCCCTGCATGGCGCCCAGCGAGCCCATGCCGCGGTAGCTCTTGAACTGCTTGCCGTTGACGAAGATCAGCTCGCCTGGGGCCTCGGCGGTGCCGGCCAGCAGCGAGCCCAGCATGGCCGTCGACGCGCCGGCGGCCAGCGCCTTGGCGATGTCGCCGGAGTACTGCAGCCCGCCGTCGGCGATCACCGGCACGCCCGCCGGCCCGCACGCCGCGACCGCCTCTAGGATCGCCGTGATTTGTGGCGCGCCGACCCCGGCGACCACCCGGGTGGTGCAGATCGAGCCCGGGCCCACGCCGACCTTGACCGCGTCGGCGCCGGCGTGCACCAGCGCCAGGGCCGCCGACCGGGTCGCCACGTTGCCGCCGATCACCTCTACCTTCTCGCCGACCTCGGCCTTGAGCTTGCCGACCATGTCGAGCACCAGGCGGTTGTGCGCGTGCGCGGTGTCCACGATCAGCACGTCGGCCCCGGCGTCGACCAGCATCATCGCGCGCACCCAGGCGTCGCCGCCGACGCCGACGGCGGCGCCCACCAGCAGCCGGCCGTCGCTGTCCTTGGTGGCCAGCGGGTGTTGTTCGGTCTTGACGAAGTCCTTCACGGTGATCAGCCCGGTCAGCCGGCCGTGGCCGTCGACCACGGGCAGCTTCTCGATCTTGTTGCGGCGCAACAGCCCCAGCGCGGCGTCGGCGCTCACCCCCTCCTGGGCGGTGATCAGCGGGGCCTTGGTCATCACCTCGGCGACCTTGCGGGTCTGGTCGACCTCGAAGCGCATGTCGCGGTTGGTGATGATGCCGACCAGCGACCCGGAGTCGTCGACCACCGGCAGGCCCGAGATGCGGAAGCGGGCGCACAGCGCGTCGACCTGCGCCAGGGTGTTGTCCGGCCGGCAGGTGACCGGGTCGGTGACCATGCCGGCCTCCGAGCGCTTCACCATCTCGACCTGTCCGGCCTGTTCGGCGACGGGCAGGTTGCGGTGCAGGACGCCCATGCCGCCCGCCCGGGCCATCGCGATCGCCATCCGCGACTCGGTGACGGTGTCCATCGCCGAGCTGACCAGCGGCACTTTGAGCCTGATCTTCTTGGTGAGCTGGCTGGACGTGTCGGCGGTGGCGGGAACCACGTCGGAAGCGGCGGGAAGCAGCAGGACGTCGTCGAAGGTGAGGCCGAGCATCGCGACCTTGTGCGGGTTGTCGCCGCCGGTCGGCACCGGCTCGTCGACCAGTCCCCCGATCCGGGGGTCGCGCACGTAGGGGCTACCGACCAGGTCGGAGCTGTCTTCCAGGTGGGACATGCCACGGGTCATCGGTGGGGCCCTCCATACGATGCGGCGTGAGACCACCATCCTATCGGCACGCTCCCCCGGCGACCCGGGGCGCGCCGCGGACCCGAAACGCAGAAACGACGTGGGGCTTCCCTGCTGGCGTTATCCCGGCCGGGCTGCGTAGGCTAGTGTGCGTGCGCGATCACCTCCCACCGGGTTTGCCGCCCGATCCTTTCGCCGACGAACCCTGCGATCCGTCGGCGGCGCTGGAAGCCGTAGAGCCGGGCCAACCCCTGGACGCCCAGGAGCGGATGGCGGTCGAGGCGGATCTCGCCGACCTGGCGGTATACGAGGCCCTGTTGGCGCACAAGGGCATTCGCGGTCTCGTGGTGTGTTGCGACGAATGTCAGCAGGATCACTACCACGACTGGGACATGTTGCGGGCGAACCTGCTGCAGCTGCTGATCGACGGCACCGTCCGCCCGCACGAGCCGGCCTACGACCCCGAGCCGGACGCCTACGTCACGTGGGATTACTGCCGGGGGTACGCCGACGCCTCGCTCAACGAGGCCACCTCGGACGCCGACGGGTACCGGCGCTAAACACCGCTAGGGCGTGTTCGACGCCGACGGGCCGGGTGTCTGCTCGTGATGCCGGTGTTTGCTCCACGACTGGCTGGGCGACGGCGTGACCGATGAACTCGGGGCCGCCCCGGACGCCGTTGGCGCCGCGGTGGTGGGAGTCGACCACGCCGACGGGGTGTTCGCCGGGGCCGGCAGCGTCGCGTTCGGGTTGCGCGACTGGACGCGGACATTCAACAGATTCAGCTGATTCGTCAGCTCCTGTTTGCTGGCCGGGTCCTCGATCGACTGGACCAGGCTGCTCACCTCGGTCAGCTGATTCCGGGCCTGGTCCCACTCACCCCGGTCGATCGACTCCTGCACCTTGGCCAGGTCGGCCCGGGCCGACAGCAAGGCCTGATGCTTCTCGTTGACCCGCGGCTGGTCGAAGAACATCGCGTGCAGCCCGTAGAGCGTGGTGCCCGGACGGGCCTCGACCACCATGGCCCCGAATCCGCTCAGCACCAACAGCGCCGCGGCCACCGATCCGATCGTCGCCATCCCGCGACGGCTGCGGCGGCGGTCGGCCAATCCGGTGCGCAGGGCCGTGACGGCCTCTTCGGCCGACACCAGCGCGCTGGCCGGCGGCCAGCGCAGGTTGTCGCGCCAGTCCTCCAGCAGGGTGGCCACCGCGTCCATGTCGGGGTCGCCGACGTGCACCGGCCGCCGCTCGGCGAGCGCGTCGAGAAGCAGGTCGGTGCGGGCGAATTCGTCCAGGGAGTCAGGCACAGTCACCTGCCGCGATCATTTCGGACTTGAGCCGCGACAGCGCGCGGTGCTGGGCCACCCGGACCGCTCCCGTGGTGCTGCCGACGGCGGACGCGGTTTCCTCGGCGGACATGCCGACGACGACGCGCAAAATCAGGATCTCGCGCTGCTTGGCGGGCAGGATCTCGAGCAGCTCGCTCATCCGGCTGACCGAATCCGCTTCGATGGCCCGCTGTTCGGGGCCGGCGTCGGAGGACCAGCGCTCGGGAAGCACCTCGGTGGGGTAGGACAGATCACGGCCGGCGGCGCGATGAGCGTCCGCGACCTTGTGCGCCGCGATGCCGTACAGGAAGGCCAGAAAGGGACGCCCCCGGTCCCGATACCGCGGCAACGCCGTGATAGTCGCCAAGCACACCTCCTGTGCGACGTCATCCGCTGACAGGCCACCCCGCTCGACTGTCCCGACCCGCGCCCGGCAATACCGCACGACAATCGGACGGATGGTCTCCAGCACCTCCCGTAGTGCATTGGTGTCCCCCGCCACGGCCTTGGCAACCACAGCGTCGAGACGATCCCCTTGAATTGTCATCGACGGCGGTATCTCCAACGTTACGAACCGGACACATCGCGAGCTAACCGGGCTAACTAACGCAATGACAATAACGGGCGCGAGGCCATTTCAAGCGGAACGCCACGTCGCACCGGCGAGCCGCACTTGGCCTGCGCAGACATCGCGAATTTCCCGCAGCCGTTGTGCCGAAAACGTGACGCCTCCGAGATCGATCAGCAAGCACGCCAGCGCCCACCGCAGCGGGACGAGGCCGAGCGCCCCGGTGGCGTCCAGCGCCTCCTCCGCCACCGCCCGGGCGCGCTCGGCGGCCCCGGCGCTGCACAGGGCGGCCGCCAGCACCACCCGGCTTTTGACGGCGTGCCGCGCCGACGGGGCGGCCATGGCTCCGGCCAGGTCCACCGCTTCGTTCGCATGGCGGACGGCGATTTCGCCATCACCCCGAGCCATCGCCAACTCGGCGGCCACCCAGCCGCGGCGCACCGGCAGGCGGTCGGGCACCGCACCGGCGGCCAGCTCCGAGTCCGCGCGGGCCAACAGCGTCGCCGCGGCCGCGAAGCGGCCGACACCCAGCGCGTCGGCCGCCAGCCCGATCAGGGCGTCGGCGCGCGCCTGGGCGTCCTCCCCGGCCAGCGCGAGCGCGCGCCCGTCCCAGCCGCGCGCCAAGGTGTGCCAACCGAGTTGGCGCAGGAACGATCCCTGCGTGCTGTGGGTTAGCGAGACCAGCCGCCCGGCGGGCGCGCTGCGCCGCAGCTCCGCCAAATCGCGGTAGGCGCTGCCGTAGCGGCCCTGCCCGCCCGCCGCCACCGCGCGCAGCCACAGGTCCTCCGGCGTGACCGCCGTCGGAAGCGGCCAGGTGCCTGGCCGGTCACCGAAGGCGGCGGCGGCCAACTGCCCGCCAATCACGGAAGTGTGACGAGTTTCAATCACCACGATGGTAGTAAACACTTTGTGCAGTTCGCGTTACCGAACTGTTAATCACAATGGATTCTGTACTAACCGCGGTCGCCCCTCCGTCGGCCCATGAGCTGGGAAATCTCGTTTCGGTCAAGTGCCTGGTAGCACGGTGCATGTTTCACCATTGGGTGGCAGATGAACGCGACGTTAATTCTTTTATAACCATTACATATTTTGTCGGGCTAAGTGGCTATTGACGCAAATTCACCGTCCGCCCTAACGTACGCATGACGGGTAGTCATCGGTGACGCCGCTTCATTTCAGTTGCACTATCGCTTCGCGATCCTGACCTTACTGGGCGTGCCGTGCAGAGAGGGAAACACCAATGCCACAGCCGGAGCAGCTACCTGGACCCAACGCCGACATCTGGAACTGGCAACTGCAGGGCTTGTGCCGCGGCGTCGACTCGTCGATGTTCTTCCATCCCGACGGTGAGCGCGGCCGGGCCCGCATGCAGCGCGAGCAGCGCGCGAAGGAAATGTGCCGGCAGTGCCCGGTCATTCAGGAGTGCCGCTCGCACGCCCTGGAAGTTGGTGAGCCCTACGGGGTTTGGGGCGGCCTCTCGGAATCCGAGCGCGACCTGCTGCTGAAGGGCGACATCGGTCGCGCCCGCGGCATCCGCCGCTCGGCCTAGGCGCCGATCCAGCCGCCCCGGTGGGGCGGCACGCCTCCCGCACGACGTCGTTGAACGATTCGCCGTCGCGATCCGTGTAACCGTCATGGACTAGGCCGCCGACCGGCCGAGTTCGCATCGAAGCGGCGCGAAATGGCGTCGCACCGATACAGAATTCGGGCGTTCCGTCGTGCAGGGGAGCCCGCGTCGGTTCGCTCACGCGCACAGGAGGTGCCGTGAAGCAACAACCACACGCAGGAGTGACCGCCCTGGGACGCCAGGAATGGCTGGATCGGCCGAGCTATCGGCTCGAGCACGGTCTGACATTCCTCTTCGCGGCCATGGGCCGGCACCGGGACCGGATCAGCAACGCGCTGCACGGCACCTGGCTGGGCCATCCGCTGCACCCGGCGCTGACGTCCGTGCCGACGGGGGCCGTGACGACGACGGTCGCGATGGACGCGGCCTCGCTGCTGCCCGGAAACGCCGGCCGGTGGCGGGACGCGTCGAGGTTCGCGCTCGGGGTCGGGCTCGCCGGCAGCGTCGGCGCCGCCGCGACCGGCCTGACCGACTGGCAGCACACCCACGAGGAGTCCCGACGGGTCGGCCTCATCCATGGCGTGGTGAACGGCGTCGCGACCGCGTTGTACGCGCTGTCGTGGTGGGACCGCGGCCACGGCCGCCGGCGACGCGGGGTGGCGAGCAGCGCGCTGGGCTATGGCCTGACCCTGGGCGGCGGCTATCTGGGCGGCGCCTTGGTGTTCGGATCGGGCACCGGGGTGGATCGTTCCGGCAGCCGGCTGAGCGAGAACCGGTGGACGCCGGTGCTGCCGGCTTCGGCCCTGGACGGCCGGCCCCGGCGGGTCGAGCTGAACGGCGTGGGCGTGGTGCTGTACCGGGACGACGAACGAGTGCTGGCCGTCGGCGCGCACTGCCCCCACCTGGGTGCGCCGATGGACGACGGCTGGATCGATCGCGATCGAATCGTCTGCCCCTGGCACGGCTCGCGCTTCGCCTGCGAGTCGGGGGAAGTGCTGCGGGGACCGGCGACGGCGTCGCTCCCCCACTACCCGGCGCGCATACGCGCCGGGTTGGTCGAGGTGCGGGGAGCCGCGAGATGAACGCCTACGACGTGCTTTTCGAGCACCACAAGGTCTTGCGCGGGTTCTGCGAGAAGATCACCGCGCTGCCCCCGGACAGCGACGAGCGCCAAGACGCCCTCGACGGCTTGCTGATCGAGCTCGACATCCACATGCGGATCGAGGACGACCTGTTCTATCCGGCGGTGTCGCAGGCGAGCACGCTGGTCGCCATCGCCCACGCCGAGCACCGGCAAGTCTGGGATCAGCTGGCCGTGCTGCTTCGAACACCGGCGTCGGCGCCGCAGTACGAGGACGAGTGGCATTCCTTCGTCACCGTCCTGGACGCGCACGCCAGCGAAGAGGAGCGTGACTTGTGTCCCGCCCCAATAGATTTGAGCGCCGAGATGCTCGACGCGCTGGGCGAGCGGATGCTCGAGCGGATGGATCGATTACGCCGGTCCACCATCAACACGCTGCGCGTCCGCGGCCGCGCGGCCATGCTGAGTTTGCTGTAATCGTTTCGATCGCCGCCAATCGGGGTACGACCGGCCCATGAAGAACAAGGGCGTATCCTTCAAGACCGCGGTGCTAGCCGCGGCCATTGCACCGTTGGCCGCATGCGCAAACCAACAGGGTGGCCAGGCCACCACGTCGCCGTCCTCCAGCGCGCCGCCCGGCAGCGAGCGGATGACCACGCAATTGAAGAGCGCCGACGGAAACCAGGTCGGCACCGCCACCATCGATTTCGCGAACGGCTACGCCACGGTGACCGTGGAAGCCGGCCCGAACCAGGTCCTGAGCCCCGGATTCCACGCGCTGATGATCCACTCGGTGGGCAAATGCGAGGGGGACTTCCAGTCCTCGGGGTCCGTCTACCAGGCGCCGAATCACACGGGCTTTCCGGCCAGCGGTGACCTGACCGCACTGCAGGTGCGCAACGACGGCTCGGCGAAGCTCGTCACCACCACCAGCCTGATCACCTCATCGGACCTGAGGAGCAGCTCGGGCACCGCGCTCGTCGTCCACCAGAACGCGGACAACTTGAGCGGCACCTCCACCGGCGATTCGGGCAAGATTGTGGCCTGCGGCGTCATCGCCGCCGCGTCGGCGACGACGACGTCGTCCACCTCGACGACCACCAGCGTCACGACGATCACCACCACGACCGAAGTGCCGCCGCCGTCGACGAGCACCAGCACCGTCACCGTCACCCCGAGCTACACGTCGTCGACCCTGCCGACCACGACGGTGACGACGCCGCCCAGCCTTCCGCCCGGAACCCGCTGATCCGGCGGAGCGACCCGGCGTGCTTGACGTGCAGACAATGCTCTTCACGCTCGGGTTGGTGCTGTTCCTGATCGGTCTGCTCACCGGGTTAGCGGTGCCGGCGCTGAAGAACTCGCGCATGGCCCTGTCGAGCCACCTGGAGGGTGTCTTCAACGGCATGTTCCTCGTGCTGCTCGGGTTGCTGTGGCCACACGTCCACCTGCCGACCGCCTGGGGCGTCGCGGCCGTCGTGCTGATCGTGTACGCCGCCTACGCGAACTGGCTGGCCACCCTGCTCGCGGCGGCATGGGGCGCGGGCCGCAGGCTGGCCCCGATCGCGGCGGCCGACCACGAGGCCTCGGCGCCGAAGGAGTGGATCGTCAGCTTCCTGCTGGTCTCACTCGCGCTGGCGATCGTCGTGGGCGTGGGCATCGTCATCGTCGGGATCTGATTTCGCGCCGGACGACGAGCGCTCGTGCTTAGGTCGGGTTGTGAAATCCCTCGCTGCCTTCTTTCGCGACACGGTCGCGGCCCGGATTGGGGTTGCGGTCGCGCTCGGCGTCGCCGTCGCGTTCGGGGTGGGTAACACCATCGGCTGGCGATTCGCGCTCGCCGGCTGGATCGTCACCGCGGGTGTCTACGTGCTGTGGACGAGGCTCATCCTGGGCGGAATGGACGCCGAGCAAACCTGCAGATACGTGACGAAGGAGGACCCCACCCGCTGGGTGGCCGACGCCGTCATCGTGTCGGCCAGCGTCGCGAGCCTGGGCGGGGTCGGTTACGTGGTGGCCGCGGCGTCGCACTCGGGCCCTGGAACCGTAACGGCCGCCGTCGTCGGCATCCTGACCGTCGCGGCATCCTGGTTCGCCGTGCACACGTTGTTCACCGTGCACTACGCGCGGCTCTATTACTCGGACGACCCCGGTGGCATCAACTTCCACGACCCGGAGCGCCCTTGTTTTCGGGACTTCGCCTATGTCGCGTTCACCGTCGGCATGACCTTTCAGGTGTCGGACACCGAGATCGGGCTGTCGTCCATCAGGGCGACGGTGTTGCGCCACGCGTTGCTGTCCTACCTCCTCGGCGCGGTCGTCTTGGCGGTCACCGTCAACCTGATCGCGGGATTGGGCTCGAAGCTATAACGCACGAAAACCGGTCACCTGTGCGCGAATTCGGCGAGCTTGGCATCGAGCGCCGCGGCGTCCGGGCTCGCGTAAACCTTCGGCTCGCGCTTGTTGACCCACACCATGAACGGGCAGCCGGTCACCGGACCATTCACCGAGCCCAGTTGTTCGATGCGCTTGCCGGTCCTCGCCTCGCGCAGTTCGACGTCGTACTGCACGGCGTAATAGTCGACGGTTACCCGCTCGCCCGAGTCGGTCTTGAGGTCACACGTGCGAGACTTCACCTCGCTCCCAGGCTTACGGGTCAGGCACGCAACCACATTGGTCGACTGGAAGTCCGCGGGATTCACCCGGTAGTCGGCGCGCGAGTCGAGTGTCACCTCGTTCCAGTGGGTGTTTGACAACTGGTTCATCGGGTTTGGCTCGTCGTTCGGAGCGAACGCCACAATCTTGTACGGCTTCCCGTAGGCCGCGGCGTTGCTGGTGGACCCGCGCTCGCACACCACGTCAAAGCTTATGACCGAGGTGGCTTTCTGGACTCCGCCGCGCCCGTCGAGGCCGTCGCGGGCGATGTCGCGCACCACGTAGAAACCGACCAAGGCCACCGGCACCATGACGACGATCGCTGCGACCACGAGCACGACCACCAGCGCGACGTTGGTCTTGCGCGGCGGAGGAGCCGGCGGCGGGTACGGCGGAGGCCATTGCTGGGGGTGCTGCGGTGGTTGCGGCGGCCACTGCTGCGGATAGCTCACGCTCGCGCCCCCCACGTCATGGTGCGGCCAGCTTAGCAATACGCGCGGTTCGGAGCAGCCTCTGAATTTCACCAGAAACGACGTGAGAAGGCGTGCAGCAGTATTACGGTGCAATTTGGGCCTTGCGGCCAGCCGCAACGAATTTGATTCTGGTGGTGAACACATTGTCATCGAGGACGCAGACTCTGAGCAAAGCGATCAAACTCCTTGTGGCACCGGGGGTTACGTTGTGGGCAGTCCTCAATGCCCCGGCGGCCGGGGCCGGACCGGGCGGCAACATTCCCGGCCCCGGGGTGTGCGACTATCCCGGTGTCGGCGGAAGTACTTTCGAGGCGGGGGCCACGACGTACTATTGCGATTTTCCCATCGAGGAGAACAGCACCCACTGGCATTGCGAATACGGCGGCTGGAACATGGGTGGTCCAGGTGGTAACTCCATCATCGGCGGAACTTTCATGGGTTTTGGGTTGACCATCCCGGCAGGCGATTTCGGGGGCGCTTCCGGTGGTTGTTCATGGCGCTGGCCGGATAACACGATCGGCCCACCACCGAACCCACCGGGCGCGTGGCGGAACTACTTGGTGCCCAAGCCGCCACCGCCCGAACATCGGGCACAACCGACCCCACCGGCCGGGCCGGAGTCCGGGCCGGCGCCGGTGATTACTCCCGATGCCGGCCAGGAGCCCGAGACACCGGCCTACACCAACCCGGCGTTTCCGAATCCCGGCAGGACCCAGAATCCGCCATTTTAGGCTTGGTCGCGGCCGATGTGCCTGGAGTCCGGGCTAAGGGCACATGAAGCTGATCGGCGGGCAAGTCCTCCTGGTGATCGCCTCGATCGGCGGGTTGTCGCCATCCCAGATCGAGGTCGGCCGGCCCTGGCTGGTGACGTTGCCCATCCCGTAATTGGTCGGATACCAGGTGTGGCAGACGCTCCAGTCCCAGTCGATGTATTGGTTGACGATGTAGGGCATCTGCTTCGGGTCGCCGGGGCACCAGCGGTGCGGTTCCATCGTGTCCGCGTGGGCGACGCCCATACCCCACCCGGTCAGCGCGGTACCCCCCGCCAGCACGGCGGCGGCGGCGAGTCTCTTGGTCAACTGGGCAAACAGCATGATGGCGGTCCTTCCTGGTCTGTTCGTCACAACCAGTGCACAACCCCCGCGTCGCTACCGATCCCAACAGACCGCATCCGAAGAATCAACACCCCCGCGCTCGCGCGGCCCGCGGGTAACGCAGCGACCTACCCCGGGGCGGAAGCAACGAGCAAATGGTGTGGGACCGCCACGTCGGCGAGGCGACGCTGCTCTACATCCTCGAGGCCCGCTCTCCTCAAGGAGGCGACGACATCCGCGACCGGGCGAAGGGTGAACCCGTACGCGGTGAAAGGCAAGCGGGCCATCGCGTCGGGATCGCCGATCCCCAACACGGCCCGGCCACCGGGTCGCAGAACGCGGGCGAGTTCGGCGCAGGCCGCGTCGAGGTCGGTGATGAAGTAGACCGTGTTGACCGTGATCGCCGCGTCCAGCGACCCTTCGTCGATCGGCAACGCGGTCAGCGACCCATTTTCCAGTGTCAGTGTGCCGGCCGCGATCTGGGCGGCGAAGCGCGCCCGGGCACGCGCGAGCATGTCCTCGGCGACCTCGACGCCGTGGACCCTCCCCTGCGGACCGACTCGCCGCAGGAGCAGTTCAAGCCCGAGTCCGCCACCAAAACCGATGTCGGCCACCGCATTTCCGGCTGTGACCTCCGTCGCCTCGACGGCGCCGGCCACCGCCTGGCGATTGCCGCAATTGAGCAGTAGCGCCACTCCGCGACCGACAACACCATGCGGACGGCCGAGCTGCCCGGCAACCGCTGTCAGCACCGCCCGACGCAATCCCGCCACCGTATACCTCAGATCGAATCATCGGAGCGGCTGTCTTCCCGATCATGCCACCGTTCAACCGCCGAACGTGTACCGGCTGCGACATCCCGGCGGGTTTTTCGCACTGGTTGCACGCTCGCGATCGAGACGAAAACACCCCCGGCCCAACGGACCGGGGGTGTTTCGCGCTACT
This sequence comes from Mycobacterium sp. UM_11, assembly GCF_001414075.1. Classification (NCBI taxonomy): domain Bacteria; kingdom Bacillati; phylum Actinomycetota; class Actinomycetes; order Mycobacteriales; family Mycobacteriaceae; genus Mycobacterium; species Mycobacterium sp. UM_11. Next base: position 58,471 of record NZ_LATC01000008.1, read on the forward strand.
CGCTAGTGATGGTGGTGATGACCGTGCCCGTGGTCGTCCTCTTCGGCGGGCTTGTCGACGACGGCCGTCTCGGTGGTCAGCACCATCCGCGCCACCGAGGCCGCGTTGAGCACCGCGGAGCGGGTCACCTTGACCGGGTCGATCACGCCGTCGGCGAGCAAGTCACCATAGGTGAGCTTGTCCGCGTTCAGGCCGTGCCCGGCCGGCAACTCGCTGACCTTGCTCACCGCGACCGCGCCGTCCAGTCCGGCGTTGGTGGCGATCCAGTACAGCGGTGCCGCGAGCGCCTCGGCGAACACCTCGACGCCAGCCGCCTGATCGCCGGACAGCGACCCGCGCAGCTCCTGCAGCGCCGCGCGCGCCTGGATCAGCGCCGTGCCGCCACCCGAAACGATGCCCTCTTCGACGGCGGCCTTGGCCGCCGCGACGGCATCCTCGACGCTTTCCTTGCGTTCCTTGAGCGCAGTCTCGGTGGCGGCGCCCACCTTGATCACCGCCACGCCGCCGGCCAGCTTGGCCAGCCGCTCCTGCAGCTTCTCGCGGTCCCAGTCGGAATCGCTCTTCTCGATCTCGGCGCGCAGCTGCTTGATCCGGTCGGCGACCGCGTCCTTCGAGCCGCCGCCGTCGACGATGATGGTGTCGTCCTTGCTGACCACCACGCGACGGGCCGAGCCCAGCACCTCGGCGCCGACCTCGCGCAGCAGCAGGCCGGCGTCGGGGTTGATCACCTGGCCGCCGGTGACCACCGCCAGGTCCTCAAGGAACGCCTTGCGCCGGTCGCCGAAGAACGGCGCCTTCACGGCGACCGCCTTGAGCGTCTTGCGAAGCGAGTTGACCACGAGGGTCGCCAGGGCCTCGCCCTCGATGTCCTCGGCGATGATCAGCAGAGGCTTACCCGACTCGGCCACCTTCTCCAGCATCGGCAGCAGGTCGGGCAGCGAGCTGATCTTCTCCTGGTGCAGCAGGATCACCGGGTCGTCCAGCACGGCTTCCTGCGAATCGAAATCGGTGACGAAATACGCCGACAGGAAACCCTTGTCGAAGCCGACGCCCTCGGTGAACTCCAGCTCGGTGCTCAGCGTCGAGGATTCCTCGACGCTGACGACGCCGTCGGCGCCGACCTTGGTCATCGCCTCGCCGACCAAGGCGCCCAGCTGCTGATCGCGCGACGAAACCGTCGCCACCTGAGCGATCCCGTCCTTGCCGGACACCGGGGTGGCCGCCGCCAGCAGCGCCTCGGACGCCGCGTCGGCCGCCTTGGAAATTCCGAGGCCGAGCTCGATCGGGTTGGCGCCGGCCGCAACCAGGCGCAGACCGCCCTTGACCAACGCCTGCGCCAGCACCGTCGCGGTGGTGGTGCCGTCGCCGGCCACGTCGTTGGTCTTGGTGGCCACCGACTTCACCAGCTGCGCGCCCAGGTTTTCGAACGGGTCTTCCAGCTCGATCTCACGCGCGACGGTGACGCCGTCGTTGGTGACCGTCGGCCCGCCAAATGCCTTGGCCAGCACCACATGCCGGCCACGGGGGCCCAGCGTCACCCGGACCGCGTCGGCGAGCGCGTTGACGCCGGCCTCGATGGCGCGGCGCGCGGTCTCGTCGTACTCAATAACCTTGCTCATCAGGCTCCTTGTTTGATACCCGCTAACGCATGCCGCCCCGGAAATCACCCGCGTATGCGCGGGGATCGCCGGGGCGGAACACGGTGCTTACTTCGATACGACGGCCAGCACGTCGCGCGCCGACAGGATCAGGTACTCCTCGCCGTTGTACTTGATCTCGGTGCCGCCGTACTTGCTGTAGATCACGGTGTCGCCTTCCGAGACGTCCAGCGGGATCCGCTTCTCGCCGTCCTCGTCCCAGCGGCCGGGACCGACGGCGACGACGGTGCCTTCCTGCGGCTTCTCCTTGGCGGTGTCAGGAATGACCAGACCGGACGCGGTCGTGGTCTCGGCCTCGTTGGCCTGCACGAGAATCTTGTCCTCGAGTGGCTTGATGTTCACCTTCGCCACGATTGGAGCCCTCCACTAGTTAGATCGGGTCCGGGGTGGGTCCCCCGGAATTATCAAGGGATTCGGCAGTCGTCCGTGCCCAAGGGCCGTCGTCGCGGGTGCCGGCACAGGGTTTGGCCGATTGCCACCTAGCACTCTATACACGAGAGTGCTAGCACTCAAGGGCGGCCCGGTGCGTATCGGGTTTTCGCTACCAGCGATCAGCTGACCTGGGCTTTTACCACCGGGAGGCCCGGGTCGGTGGGCGCGTCCAGCGGCGAGGGGGGCGCCCCGGCGGCCACCAGGTGCGCGGCGAAGGAGGCGATCATCGCCCCGTTGTCGGTGCAGAGCCGCGGCCGGGGGATCCGCAGCGTCAGCCCCGCCGCCGCGCAGCGCTGCTCGGCCAGCTCCCGCAGCCGCGAATTGGCGGCCACTCCCCCGGCGATCAGCAGCGTCGAGACGCCAAGCCCGGTCGCCGCCCGCACCGCCTTCATGGTCAGCACGTCGGCGACGGCTTCCTGGAACCCGGCGGCGACGTCGGCGTTGACCGCGTCCGGGTGACTCTCCAGATAGCGCGCCACGGCGGTCTTGAGCCCGGAGAAGCTGAAGGCGTACGGGTCGTCGGCGGGGCCCGTCATGCCGCGCGGGAAGGTGATGGCCTCGCGATCGCCGGTGCGGGCCAGGTCGTCGAGTACCTTGCCGCCGGGGTAGCCCAGCCCCAGCAGCCGCGCGACCTTGTCGTAGGCCTCGCCGGCGGCGTCGTCGACGGTGCTGCCCAGCTCGACGATCGGTTCGCCGAGGGAGCGCACGTGCAACAGGTGCGTGTGCCCGCCGGACACCAGCAGCGCCACGCATTCGGGGAGCGGGCCGTGCTCGTAGACGTCGGCGGCCAGGTGCCCGCCCAGGTGGTTCACGGCGTAGAACGGCACCCCCCACGCGGCCGAATACGCCTTGGCGGCAGCGACTCCCACCAGCAGGGCACCGGCCAGTCCGGGCCCGATCGTGGCGGCGACGATGTCGGGCTTGGCCACGCCGGCCGTCGCGAGCGCCCGGCGCATGGTGGGCCCGAGCGCCTCCAGGTGCGCCCGCGACGCGATCTCGGGGACCACGCCGCCGAAGCGGACGTGTTCGTCGACGCTGGACGCGACCTCGTCGGCCAGCAGCGTCACGCGGCCGTCATCGTCGAGCCGGGCGATGCCGACTCCCGTTTCGTCGCAAGAGCTTTCGATGGCCAAGATGATCATTGGGCACCCCGCCGCATCGTGTAGGCGTCGGCGCCGCTCGCTTTGTAGTAGCGCCGGCGCAGGCCGATCTGTTCGAAGCCGACGCTGCGGTACAGGCCGATCGCCGTCTCGTTGTCGGTGCGCACCTCGAGGAAGACGACGCCCCCGCCGGCGAAGGCCAGCAGCTCGTCGAGCAGCCTGCGCCCGATGCCGCGGCCCTGATAGTCGGGGTCGACGCCGATGGTGTGCACCTCGTATTCGAACGGCGGCGTGCGGCCCAGCCGCGAGATTCCGGCATAGCCGACGAGCGTGCTTCCCACCCGTGCGCCGACGTAATGGTTGTGCCGGCTGGCCAATTCGCGGTTGAAGGCCGCCGCGGGCCACGGGTCGTCACCGTCGAACAGCTGACGTTCCAGCTCGGCGCAGCGCGCCGCGTCGGCGGGCGTCAAGGCGCCGAGCGTCACGGGCTCGCTGGGCGCGGTCATCGTGGGGCCGCCATCGGTTTGGCGTCCGGGCGGCGAAGATACAAGGCCACCAACGGCAATGGGCGCTGCGACCAGTCGGGCACCGCGGCCACCAGGCCGCCCGGCGTCGGGTGGGTGGGCCCGGTCACCGGCAGGCCGAACAGCGCGGCGTGCTCCGGCGACCCGGCGACGGCGCGCGCGGGGCCGGGGTCCACGTCGGCCGGGGCGTTGACGCCCGGACCCGCCATCCGGGAGCCGTCGCGGTAGCGGGCCCAATAGACCTCGCGGCGGCGGGCGTCGGTGACCACCAGCACGTCGCCCGTGGTGCGCACCCCGATCGCGTCCAGGCTGCACACCCCGCGCACCGGGATGCCCAACGCGTGCCCGTAGGCGGCGGCCGTGGCCATCCCGGCCCGCAGGCCGGTGAACGGCCCGGGTCCGCAGCCCACCACGACGGCGTCCAGGTCGGCCATGGACAGCCCAGCATCATCAAGGGCGGCAAGCACATTCGGGGTCAGGCGTTCGGCGTGCGCGCGGGCGTCGACGGTGATGCGTTCGGCCAGCACCGTCAGGTCGGGGCGGCGCACGATCCCGGCGGTGACGGCCGGGGTGGAGGTGTCCAGGGCCAGAATGCGATTCACGAACGGCTCCACTGCCACGACGCGATCCGCACGTCGGATCCGCTGAGCCGCTCCAGGCGAATGTCGAGGTGCCGCTCGGCGAGGCGCTCGACGAGACCCTCACCCCACTCGACCACGACGACCGCGTCGTCGAGCTCGGTGTCGAGGTCCAGCGAGTCGAGCTCACCCAGCAGGTCGGCGCCGTCGGTATCCAACAGCCGGTACATGTCGACGTGAATCATCGCCGGTGCGCCCGGCCGCCGCGGCGGGTGGACCCGCGCCAGCACATAGGAGGGCGAGGTGACCGGGCCGTCGACGTCCATCGCCGCGGCAATCCCCTTGGCCAGCACCGTTTTTCCCGCTCCCAGCGGACCGGTGAGCACCACGACGTCGCCCGCACACAGCTGCGCGCCGAGCCGCGACCCGAACGCGATGGTGTCCTCGACGCGTTCGAGGGTGGCCGTGCCGCCCGACTCAGCCACGACGGCGCAGCCTCTCGCGCAGCCACCGGGCCGCCAGCGCGGTGCGGCCCGGGGTGGCCCGCTTGACCAGCCGGACCAGCCCGTGATTGATCGCCTCGGGCTTGTCCAGCAGCGCGAGGTGGCTGGCCCCGCGAACGATGACCAGCTCGGACTGCGGCAGTGATGCCGCCATCTTGCGGGAGTATTCGTCCGGTGTCAGCAGGTCGTGGTCACCGCAGGCGATCAGGGTGGGGATGCGCAGCAGGGTCCACAGCCCGGCGGTCTCGTCGTGGGCCTCCAGGGCGTCCAGGAACTCGACCATGGTCGGGATCGGGGTGCCGTTCATCATCCGCTGCGAAAAGGCGTCCAGGCTCCGGCTCACGTGCAGGTCGCTGTAGGAGGCGGCCCGCAGGATCGGGCCGATCAGCGACCGCGACACGTTGCGGCCGCGGTGCATCAGCTTCGGCGCGGACCGCGCGGTGAACCGAAACGCTTCCAGCGCAGGGTTTTTCAAGATTTCGCCCAGCGGTGAGCGGGCGACGCCCTCGGCCGCCGAGCTGATCAGCGCGGCCCCCACGATCCGCCGCCCGTACTGGTCGGGGAATTGGCGCGCGTGCGACAGCACCGTCATGCCGCCCATCGAGTGGCCCACCAGCACCACCAACCCGCGCGGTGCGACCACCTGCAGCACGCTTTCCAGGTCTTTTCCGAGCTGGGTCAGCGTGTAGCTCTCGGGCGGGGCCTCGTCGGATTTGCCGTGCCCGCGCTGGTCGTAGAACACCATCCGGACGCCGGGGCCAAGGTGGTGGGGCAGCCGCGTCCGCTGAAAGTGGAAGGCGCCCATCCGAAGACAGAAGCCGTGGACGAAGACCATGGTCAACGGGGCGTCCGCCGGGCCGGCCTCGCGGATGGCGAGCGACACGCCGTCGGGGGTGGTGACCACCGAGCGGCGGTCGTCGTCGATCCGGTCGAAATCCTCGTCGGCGTACGGGTCTTCGGCGCCGTGGGTGCGCTGGATCATCGAACGGCGGGCGGAGGCTCCGACGATGGTGGCGAGGGCAGTCACCCCCGCCCCTCCCGCAAGCCATGCCCCCTTCTGGCGCCTGCGGGCTCTCTCACGGCTCAATGGTTCGCGCCTCGCGGTAGGTCCGGGTGATGCGCCCGCGCGGGCTGGTCACCACTTCGTAATGGATGGTGCCAAGCAGGTCGGCCCAGTCCTGCGCGGTGGGTTCCCCGCGGTTGCCCGGGCCGAACAGGATGGCCTCGTCGCCCTCGGCCACGTCGGGCCGGCCGGGGCCGAGGTCGACGACGAACTGGTCCATGCAGATTCGCCCCACCCCGGGCCGTCGCTTGCCGTTGATCAACACCTCCAGCCGCCCCCCCAACGAGCGGAAGATGCCGTCCGCGTAGCCCACCGGCAACAGCGCCAGATTCGTGTCACGCTCCGCGGTCCAGGTGTGCCCGTACGAGACGCTCTCACCGGCGCTGATCGACTTCACAAGCGCCACAGGGCATTTCACCGTCATCGCCGGGACCAGCCCCATGTCGCCGAGCTCGGGGACGGGGCTCAGGCCGTACACGGCGACGCCGGGCCGCACCAGGTCGAAGGCCAGATCGGGACGCGACATGGTGGCCGACGAGTTGGCCAGGTGGGCGACCTCGAACCGCACCCCCTGCTCGCCCGCCTGCGCCAGCATGTCGCTGAAGCGTTGGGCCTGAAGGTCATTGACGGGGTTGGCCGGTTGGTCGGCGAACACCATGTGGGACATCAGCCCGCGCAGCCGGATGGCCTCCTCGGCGACCGCCCGGCGCAGGGCGGTCAGCATCGACGGGTACCGCGCGGGGTGCACGCCGTTGCGGTTCAGCCCGGTGTCGACCTTGAGGGTCACGGTCCCGGTGCGGCCCGTGCGGCGCGCGGCGTCCAGCAGCTCGCCCAGCTGGCGCTCGGACGACACCGCGATCTCCACGTCGGAAAGCAGCGCGGGCCCGAAGTCGATGCCGGGCGGGTGCAGCCAGGCCAGCACCGGCGCGGTGATGCCGTCGGCGCGCAGCGCCAGCGCCTCGGCGACGGTGGCGACGCCCAGCTCGACCGCCCCGCCGGCGAGCGCCGCGCGGGCGGACTGGCTGGCGCCGTGGCCATACCCGTCGGCCTTGACGACCGCCATCACCTGCGCGCGCCCCGCGTGCTCGCACAACACCCGCGTGTTGTGCTCAATGGCGCCCAGGTCCACCAGGGCCTCGGCGAGGACGCCCGGGGTCAGGGATATCGGGGTAACGGCCACGGCGGCCATTGTCCCAGAAGTGCCGAACCGCCCGTCGAGCGTCGACTTGTTGGCGAACATCCGGCCTGGTCAGCCCAACAAGTCGACGTTGTGCGCGCAACCTAGTGCGCGAAGTGCTGCGCGTCGTAGTGCCCGCCCGGCTTGACCTTGTCCAGCGACGCGAGCGCCGAGGTGGCGTCGTCGTGCAGCGCCCGGGCCAGGTCGGCGGACAGTCCCTCGCGCACCACGATGCGCAGCACCGAGACGTTCGTGGCGTTGTCGGGCATCGTGTAGGCGGGCACCTGCCAGCCGTAGGTGCGCAGCTCGTGGGAGACGTCGAACTCGGTGTAGCCGCGGTCCTTGGCCAGCCGGAAGGCGACCACGGGGATCGCAGAGCCGTCCGAGATCAGGTCGCAGTGATCGCTGACCCGCAGTTGCTCGCCCAGCCAGCGGGCCGTCCCGGACAGCGCCTGCATCACCTTGGTGTAGCCGTCGCGGCCCAGCCGCAGGAAGTTGTAGTACTGGCCGACCACCTGGTTGCCCGGGCGGGAGAAGTTCAGCGTGAACGTCGGCATGTCGCCGCCGAGGTAGTTGACCCGGAACACCAGCTCCTCGGGCAGGTGCTCCTTGCTGCGCCACACCACGAACCCGACGCCGGGGTAGGTCAGCCCGTACTTGTGCCCGCTGACGTTGATGGACACCACCCGGGGCAGCCGGAAGTCCCACTTGAGCTCCGGGTGCAGGAACGGCACCACGAACCCCCCGCTGGCGGCGTCCACGTGCACGGGCACGTCCACGCCGCCGTCGGCCGCCAGCTTGTCCAGCGCGCCGCAGATCTCGGCGACGGGTTCCAGCTCGCCGGTGTAGGTGGTGCCCAGGATGGCCACCACGCCGATGGTGTCCTCGTCGACGGCGTCGACGACCTGCTCGGGGGTGATGACGTAGCGCCCCTCCTCCATCGGCAGGTAGCGCGGCTCGACGTCGAAGTAGCGGCAGAACTTCTCCCAGACCACCTGGACGTTGGATCCCATCACCAGGTTGGGGGTGCGGCCCTTCCATTCCTTGCCGGCCCTCTGCCGCCACCGCCACTTCATGGCCAGCCCGCCCAGCATGACCGCCTCGCTGGAGCCGATCGTGGACACCCCGCAGGCGCTGTAGGGGTCGGCGTCGTTCAGGCCGTCGGCGTGGAACAGGTCGGCCACCATGCACACGCAGCGCTGCTCGATGGCCGCGGTCGCCGGGTACTCGTCCTTGTCGATCATGTTCTTGTCGAACGTCTCCGCCATCAGCCGCCCGGCCTCGGGGTCCATCCAGGTGGTCACGAAGGTGGCCAGGTTCAGCCGCGAACTGCCGTCGAGCATCAACTCGTCGTGGATGAAGCGGTAGGCGGCCTCCGGGTCCATCGATTCGTCGGGCATCCGCAGCGCGGGCACCGGCGCGGTGAACAGCCGGCCGGTGTAGGCGGGGGCGATGGCGTGCGCGGGCAATGAAGGATGTTGGGGCACTTGGGATCCTCTCGTTATAGGGCGGCCAGCGCGGCCCTGATGTGCGGCACGATCCGGGACGCCGACGTCGGCGCGTCACCGGGGCCCGGGTCGGCGGCCGACAGCGCCGCGGCCCGCGCGTGGACGAACGCGGCCGCGGCCGCGGCCTCCGCGGCCGGCAGGCCCGCCGCGAGCAGCGCGCCGATCATGCCGGACAGCACGTCGCCGGAACCGGCGGTGGCCGCCCAGGATTGGCCGGCCGGGTTGAGGTACACCGGGCCGCCCGGATCGGCGATCACGGTGACGTTGCCCTTGAGCAACACCGTGACACCGAGGGCGTCGGCCAGCTTCCGGCACGCGCCCACCCGATCGTCACCGGGCGGATTGCCGGCCAGGCGGGCGAATTCACCCGCGTGCGGGGTCAGCACGGTGGGCGCCTGGCGGCCCGCGACCAGGTCGGGGTGCGCGGCCAGAATGGTCAGCGCGTCGGCGTCGACGATCACCGGCAGGTCGGTCTCCAGCGCGAACCACAGCGCGGCGGCGCCGGTGTCGTCGGTGCCCAATCCCGGTCCCACGACCCAGGATTGGACCCGCCCGGCCGACGCCGGGGTGGGTGACGCGATCACCTCCGGCCAGTGCGCGAGCACCTCCCGGTGCGCGCTGCCGGCGTAGCGGACCATGCCGGAGGTGGCCGCGACGGCGGCGCCGGTGCACAGCACGGCGGCGCCGGGATAGGTCGACGAGCCGGCCATCACGCCGGTCACGCCCTGGGTGTACTTGTCGTCGTGGGGGCCGGGCACCGGCCAGCGCGCGGCCACGTCGGCCGCCTCGAAGCCCACCAAGTCGGTGTCCGGCAGATCGAGCCCGATGTCGATCAGCTTCACCCGCCCGCAGTCGGCGAGCGCGTGCACGGGTTTGAGCCCGCCGAAGGTGACGGTGAGCACGGCGCGCACCGCCGGGCCCGGGATCGCCCCGGTCGCCGCGTCGACGCCGCTGGGGATGTCGACCGCGACCACCGGGATACCCGCGGCGTCGACCGCGGCGAACACCTGCGCCGCGGCCGGCCGCAGCGCCCCGGAGCCGGAGATGCCGACCACCCCGTCGATGACGAGATCGGTTGTGGGCGAAACATTTTCGACGACACGGCCGCCGGCCTTGGTGAATGCAGCCAGCCCCTTGGCGTGGGTGCGTTCCGGATTGAGCAGCACCGCGTCGGCGGCGGCGCCGCGCCGGCGCACGAAGGTGGCGGCCCACAGCGCGTCGCCGCCGTTATCACCCGAGCCGACGACCGCGCACACCCGGCGGCCGGACACCCCGCCGGCGCGGGCCCGCAGTTCGGCGACGATCTCGGCGGCCAGGCCGAAGGCCGCGCGCCTCATCAGGGCCCCGTCGGGCAGGCTGGCCAGCAGCGGCGCCTCGGCCTGGCGGATCGCGTCTACGGAGTAGTAGTGCCGCACCATTGCCACATTACGGGTCGGCGGCCGCGCGGATCAGGCCGATGCCTCGGGCGAGCGGCGCCGCCGCACCGCGGCCCGCAGCCGGGCCGGGCTGAGCTGCCGAGGGTCCATGTGCCGCGTCATCGGGTAGAAGCAGAGCCCGACAAGGATCGAGGTGAAATGCCCGATTGCGGTGAAGTTCAGCTCAATACGGTCCATCGTGATCAATGGAAAGCCGAAAATGATGAACAGCACGGCCAGATAGCCCCACCGCCACGGCGGCGCGATGTGATAGGCCAGCACCGCCATCACCCCGACCAGGAAGTAGCTCACGCCGATGTCGCGGGCGTTCACCAGCCGCTCCGACGCGTCGCGTTGCTCGATCGCCAAATACAGCAGACCCTCGCTAAAATAGGTGGACAGGATGTGGGCACTCAATCCCACTGTGAGCCAACGCAATTGACCGAGCCAGTGTTCGGCCGGCGCCAGGAACAGCGTGAACAGCAGCAGGTAGGGCGTCAGGTTGTACCCGTCGATCCACAACAGGCTGGAGAACAGCACGTCGAGCGGATCGCGCGCCAGCCCGTGGATGTTGGTGGAATGGTGCATCAGCATCTTGTGCAGTTGCCGCTGGGGCAGCCAGTGCTGCAGGAGCGTCGTGATCAGCAGGACGATGAGCCACCCGTAGGTCAGGGGCGCGCCGCTGACGTAGTGCCAGACCGCGAGGCCCATGCTGCGCAGTCGGGACCGCACCGGTGCATCCGTCACGTCATCACCTTCGCACGCTCGCGACGCGCCGTCCCGGTTAGACGGCAAACGTGTCAGGCCGACTTCGCCGGTGGTTCGGCGTCGGGACGCAGATGCCGCCACCAGCAGGTGATGTAGAGCAGCATCGAGATCACCAACACGACGAGCACCCAGAGCACGATCGTGATGTCGATCCAGCCGCCGAACGGCGGCGAGCCGGGAAGCGCGTTACGCAGCGGCACCACCGCGAAGAGCATCGCCGCGTACCAGGTCGTCATCGGGGGCTGGAACTTGCGCCGGTCACGAACGGTCTGGATCGCGACGAAGGCGCCGAGGGCGGCGATGGCGATCAGCACCCCGCAGATGACGAGGCCGAACGCCGCCGCGCTGAGCGACCGCTGCAGGCTCACCCGGTACGGGCCGAGCCCGCCGCCGTTGCTGGCGTGGACCTGCCAGCCGGGAAGGTGGTTGACGAACGTCGCGGGCAAGCGCTCGGGGACGCCCCCCTCGCCGCCGTGCAGCAGCTCGACCTCGATCGGCCCCGACTCGTAGCGGTCGAAGGGCCAGCGTTCGATCTCCCCGGCGATGGTCACCGGGACCGGAAACACCCCGGGCAGCATGCCCTTGGACCAGCTCCGGCGGACCGGCGTGGCGGCGGACCGGACCCACAGGCTGAGGTCTTCGTTGAGGTGCTGCGTCTGCGGATCCAGCAATGACGAGCCGGGCGAGATGGCCAGGTTGATCACGAGAACGCTGTAGTTGGATTGCACGTCTTCGACCGAAAACGTTGCGCTACTGGTGCTGCCCGCCGCCGGGACTTCGGCCCGGTGATGCGCCGTCCGGCTGTGCGCGTACAGCGCAACCGACGCGACGTATGCCGCGATGAGGGACGCGATGACACCTACGACGGCGAACCTCATGCTGGGTTCGCCGGCGCCGCGGTCACCTCGGGTCGCAGATGGCGCCACCAGCAGGAGATGTAGAGCAGCATGGACAACACCAGGACGACGAGCACCCAGAGCACCAGGGTGATGTCGATCCAGCCGCCGAACGGCGGCGAGCCGGGAAGCGCGTTGCGCAGCGGCACCACCGCGAAAAGCATCGCCGCGTACCACGTCGTCATCGGGGGCTGAAACTTCCGGCGGTTGCGCGCCGTCTGAACCGCGACGAACAGGCCCAGCCCTGCGATGGCGACGAGCACGCCGCAGATGACGAGGCCGAACGCCGCGGCGCTCAGCGAGCGGTGCACGCTCACCCGGTAAGGACCGGCCCCCTCGGTGGACACCTGCCAACCGGAAAGGTGGTTGACGAAGGTCACCGGCAGCCGTTCGGCGACGGTTTCGCTGCCGCCGCGCATGAGCTCGATCTCGACCGGCCCCGACCCGTAGCGGTCGAAGGGCCAATTCTCGATCTCCCCCGCGATGGTCAGCGGAACGGGAAAAACCCCGGGCAGCATGCCCTTGGTCCAGGTGCGGCGGGTCGGCGTCGCCACGGATCGCACTCGCAGACTGAGGTCTTGGTTGAGGTGCTGGGTCTCCGGATCCAGCAGGCCCGACGCGGGCGAGATGGACAGGTTGGCCATCAGCACGCTGTAGTTCGATTGAATGTCCTCGATCACCAGCGTGGCCGTGCTTCGGTCACCCGCCGCGGCGGTGTCCTGGTGGTGATGGTGTCCCCCGCTGTTGGCATACAACGCGGCCGAGGCGACGTACGCCCCGACGACCCCCACGATCAGAGCCACGACGCCGAACTTCACGACCACCCCCTACTCGATTATCGAAAAACGTTGCAGCGAACGGGATTTCAACCCGAAGGCGCCGGGACCGGGTCGGGCGGCGGGGCGGGAACCTCGGGCTTCAGGTGCCGCCACCAGCAGACGATGTAAATCAGCATCGCGGTCACCAACGCGACGATCACCCAGAGCACGATCGTCACGTCGATCCACGCCCCGAAGGGTGGCAGGCCGGGCAGCGCGTTACGCAGGGGCACCACGGCGAACAGCATGGCCGCGTACCACGTCGTCATCGGGGGCTGGAACTTGCGGCGGTTGCGCAGCGTCTGGACGGCGACGACGACGGCGAGGCCGGCGATCGCGATGAGCACGCCGCAGATGACCATGCCGAACACCGCGGTGCTCAGCGCGCGCCGCACGTGCATGCGGTACGCCTCGTGGCCCGGGATCTTGGACATGGTGACCTTGAAGCCCGACAGGTGGTCGATGAGTCTGACCGGAATGAGTATGGGGGGCTTAGTCGTATCTCCACCGGGAAAGAGTTGCACCTCGATCGGCCCCGACTCGTAGTTGTCGAAGGGCCAGCGTTCCAGGTGACCGGCGATGGTCAGCGGCAGCGGGAAGACGCCGGGAAGCATGCCCGGCGAATAGTCCTTGCGACTGGGCTGGGCCGACGATCTGATTCGCAGCACCAGATCTTCCTTGAGGCGGTGGGTGACCGGATCCAGCAGCGAGGGCCCCGGTGCGACAGCCACATTGGCGACGACGGCGCTGTAGTTGGACTGCATCTCCTCCACGGTCAGGGTCGCCATGCTCTGGCTGGCGGTCTCCGCGTTGTCGCTCAGGGTGCCGGGGGCGGACCCTTCGACGGTGTCCTTGTAGAGGCCGATCAGCGCGATGTATGTCCCGAGAACGAGCACGATGATTCCCACCGTGGCGAGCCTTCTGACCGCCGGTCGCATGCTGCTCCTCACCCCATGGAGTTGCTGTTCCAGAGGGCAATCTAATGGAATGGCCGCGCATCTCGCGGCGATACGGCCGAAGCCGTTCGTTTGTCGGCGCCTATTCGACGGCCCCGATTGTCTCGTTCCTCCTCGCCGCGCAAGCGCGACGCATCGTCACTCGACGGTAACGGACTTGGCCAGGTTGCGCGGCTTGTCCACGTCGTAGCCGCGGGCCTGGGCCACCGACGCGGCGAACACCTGCAGCGGGATGGTCGACAGCAACGGCTGCAGAAGCGTTGACACCGCTGGAATTTCGATCAGGTGGTCGGCGTAGGGCCGCACGGTGTCGTCGCCCTCTTCGGCGATGACGATGGTGATCGCGCCGCGCGCCTGGATCTCCCGAATGTTGGACAGCAGCTTGGCGTGCAGCGTGGCCTGCCCCTTGGGTGAGGGCATGACGACGATCACCGGCAGGTCGTCCTCGATCAGCGCGATCGGGCCGTGCTTGAGCTCGCCGGCGGCGAACCCCTCGGCGTGCATGTAGGCCAGTTCCTTGAGTTTCAGCGCGCCCTCGAGCGCCACCGGGTAACCGACGTGGCGTCCCAGGAACAACACGGTCGAGGACTGGGCGAACCGATATGCCAGCGCGGCCACCGGCTCGATCATCGCGAGCACCCGCGCGACCAGGTCCGGCATCGACTCCAGCTCCTGGTACTCCCGCTCGACCTCGTCGGGGTATTTGGTGCCGCGGGCTTGGGCCAGCGCCAGCCCCACCAAGTAATTGGCGGTGATTTGGGCCAGGAACGTTTTCGTGGAGGCCACGCCGATCTCGGGGCCGGCGCGGGTGTAGAGCACGGCGTCACACTCGCGCGGGATCTGCGAGCCGTTGGTGTTGCAGATCGCCAGCACCTTGGCCTTCTGCTCCTTGGCGTGCCGGACGGCCTCCAGGGTGTCAGCGGTCTCCCCGGACTGGGAGATGGCGACCACCAGGGTGCTGCGGTCCAGCACCGGGTCGCGGTAGCGGAATTCGCTGGCCAGTTCCACTTCGACCGGCAGCCGGGTCCAGTGCTCGATCGCGTACTTCGCGAGCAGCCCGGAGTGATACGCGGTGCCGCAGGCCACCACGAACACCTTGTCGATCTCGCGCAGCTCCTGATCGGAGAGCCGCTGTTCGTCCAGTACGATCCGGCCGTCGACGAAGTGCCCCAGCAGGGTGTCGGCCACCGCGGCGGGCTGCTCGGCGATCTCCTTGAGCATGAAGTACTCGTAGCCGCCCTTTTCCGCGGCGGCCAGGTCCCAGTCGATGTGGAACTCGCGGTACTCGACATCGGCGTTGCCGTGGAAGTCGGTGATCCGGTAGCCGTCGGCGGTGAGCACCACGGCCTGGTCCTGGCCGAGTTCGATGGCGTCGCGGGTGTGCGGGATGAACGCCGCGACGTCGGAGCCGACGAACATCTCCCCGTCGCCGATGCCGAGCACCAGCGGGGTGGAGCGGCGGGCGGCCACGATGGTGCCGGGCTCGTCGGCGTTGGTGAACACCAGGGTGAAGTGGCCCTCCAGCCGGCGCAGCACGGCCAGCACCGAGGCGGGGAAGTCGCCGGCGGTCTCGCCGTGCCGGTACGCGTGCGCCACCAGGTGCACGGCGACCTCGGTGTCGGTGTCGCTGACGAATTCGACGCCCTCGGCCTCCAACTCGTGCCGCAGGCTGGGGTAGTTCTCGATGATGCCGTTATGGACGACGGCGATCTTGCCGGCGGCGTCGCGGTGCGGGTGCGCGTTGCGGTCCGTCGGGCGCCCGTGGGTGGCCCACCGGGTGTGGCCCAGGCCGGTGGTTCCGCCAAGCGATTCGGCCGGCATCTGGGCGACCGCGTCCTCCAGGTTGGCCAGCCGGCCGGCCCGGCGGCACACGGTCAGCGTCCCGGCGCCGTTGACCAGTGCGATGCCCGACGAGTCGTAGCCGCGGTACTCCATCCGGCGCAGCGCATCCATGACGACCTGGCAGGCAGGCTGCTGCCCGACGTAGCCGACAATTCCGCACATTTGAACCAGGGTAGTGCAGGCCGCACCCCCAGCCCGCACTCCGCGGGTAGGGTTAGGCCGCCCACCTGCGCGAAAGGCCCGATTTGAGCGACCCGTACCGCCAGTTCTCCGTCCGGCTCACCGAGCACATCGGCGCCCTCGTGCTCTGGTATAACCGTCGCTACACCTTCACCGGCACACTCGAACAGTGCGAACGCGCATACCGCTCGGCGCAGACCCTCAACTTGCTGGCGGGTTGGTGGAGCCTGCTGTCGGTGCTGGTCATGAACTGGATCGCGCTGATCTCGAATTGGAACGCGATCCGGGAGGTGCGCAGGCTGGCCGCGCAGCCCGCCCCCGCCGGCTACGGCGCCGGGCCCGCCGCCGGCTACATCCCGGCCCCGCCCGCCGCCGGCCACATCCCGGCCCCGCCCGCCGCCGGCCCGCCGCCGGGTTGGTATCAGGACCCGTCGGGGCCCGGACAGCGCTACTGGGACGGGGCCCGGTGGACGTCGTGGACGCATCCGCCCGGTTTTCCGGCGCAAGGACGCTGAGCTTCCGCTTCACACCGTCTTCATAAACGGCAGAAACGTTTTTCACCTGATGTATTTGTGGCGTTTTCGCATGCGTCATCGCTCTAGCAATTCAGCTACTTAGAATTCTGCTTATCGGCTAGGACTGGCTCCCACCGAAGTCAGCAGAAAGGACGGCTCGTTGACGCCCGCAAGATGATCACCACCTGGGGGAATCGCAGATCCACCGGTGAGAACGCGCGCAGCGCAACCATATCTTCTTCCACAATAACCGTTTAATACAGACATCAATGCCGATTGTCTAGCTACCCGGTAATCGCGTTTAACGCCTCGCCGTTAATTCGGCTTGGCCAGAAAATTCAAACTACGCGTAAACCGCTTGTTCATAACTGTTAATCCGAAATTCTGTATTCCTTCAAGGGGAGAATCATGACTGCTGTCCTGTTCGACGACGTGGTAACCAGCTCGCCCGCGCCCGCCCTGACGCTGGCTCCCGCGCCCACGACCACGCCCGCGCCCCGGCGCCGTCACCGTGCGCCGCTCAGCAGCGGCGACCCGATGGTGGACGCCGCGGCCCGGGTGCTGAGCATCCCGTTGCGCCACATGTACGCGGCGCTGTGGCGGGTGGGTGTGATCGAAGTCAGGGCCTAGCCGCGATGCGCTAACGTCGACGCGTGGCCCGCACCCGCAAGCTCTTCGCAGCCCTGCAACGCCGTGGCCCGCATCGCGTTTTGCGCGGTGACCTGGCGTTCGCCGGGCTGCCGGGGGTGGTGTACACGCCGGAGGCGGGGCTGAATCTGCCCGGGATCGCGTTCGGCCACGACTGGCTCACCAAGGCCGCCCGCTATGCCGGTCTGCTCGAACACCTGGCGTCGTGGGGCATCGTCGCCGGCGCACCCGACACCGAACGCGGCCTGGCCCCGTCCGTGTTGAATCTCGCCTACGACCTCGGCACCGCGCTGGACATCGTGTCGGGCGTGCGCCTGGGCCCGGGCAAGATCAGCGTGCATCCGGCCAAGCTCGGCGCCGTCGGGCACGGTTTCGGCGGGTCAGCCGCCGTGTTCGCCGCGGCCGGCATGCCGAACAAGCTGGCCGCGGCGGCGGCCCTGTTTCCCGCCGTCACCAGCCCCCCGGCCGAAGATCCGGCCCGGACGCTCAAGCTGCCGGGGCTGATCCTGACCGCGCCGGGCGATCCGCACTCGCTGACCTCCAACGCCCTGTCGCTGTCGCGCGCGTGGGACGCGGCCACGTTGCGCATCGTCAGCAAGGCCCAGCCCGGCGGACTGGTCGAGGGCCGGCGGCTGACGAAGGTGTTCGGCCTGGCTAGCCCGCACCGGCGCACGCAGCGGACCGTGCGCGCCCTGCTGACCGGTTACCTGCTCTACACGCTGGGTGGCGACAAGACCTACCGCGACTTCGCCGATCCCGATGTGCAGCTGCCCAAGACCGACGCGCTGGATCCCGAGGCGCCGCCGGTCGCGTTGGAAGAGAAGATCGTCGCGCTGTTGAAATGACGCGGCATCTGGGTAATTGCCCAACTGTGCCGAACCGGATCGTCGAGGAAACCCGAAACGCCGCCCGTCGGTGCGGTCGTGGTATCTGTCGTTGATGCGAATCGGGATCGCTCTGGATTATTCGGGCGGCTTTCATCAGGCCGTGGACCGCGTGGTGGAACTCGAGAAGGCCGGCATCGACATCGCCGTGGTTGCCGAGGCGTACGCGTTCGACGCCGTGAGCCAGCTCGGCTATCTGGCCGCCAAGACGAACACCGTCGAGTTGGCCTCGGGGGTGTTTCCCATCTACATCCGCACGCCGTCGCTGCTGGCGATGACCGCCGCGGGCCTGGACTTCGTGTCCGACGGGCGATTTCGGCTCGGCATCGGCACCTCCGGGCCGCAGGTGATCGAGGGCTTCCACGGCGTGGAGTTCGACGCCCCGCTGGGCCGCACCCGCGAGATCGTGGAGATCTGCCGCAAGGTGTGGCGGCGGGAAAGGCTGCAGCACAACGGCAAGCAATACCAAATCCCGCTGCCCGCCGACCGCGGGACAGGTCTGGGCAAGTCCCTGCAGCTCATCAATCACCCCGTGCGCGAACGCATTCCGATCACGATCGCCGCGCTGGGCCCGAAGAATGTCGAGCTCACCGCCGAGATCGCCGAGGGCTGGCAGCCCGTGTTCTACCTGCCGGACAAGGCCGCGTCGGTCTGGGGCGACGCGCTGGCGGCCGGCGCGGCCAAGCGGGATCCCGCGCTGGGGCCGCTGGACGTGATGGTGCACGCGTCGGTGGCCATCGGCGACGACGTCGACGACCGGCTGGCGTGGGTCAAGCCGCAGCTGGGGCTGTACCTCGGCGGGATGGGCGCCAAGGGCCGCAACTTCTACCACGCCCTGGCCACCCGCTACGGGTTCGGCGACGTGGCCGACCGTATCCAGGAGCTGTACCTGTCGGGCCGCAAGAAGGAGGCGATCGACGCGGTGCCGGACGAACTGGTGCGCGGCATGTCGCTGGTCGGCCCGCGCGGATACGTCGCCGAACGCCTGGCCGCCTTCGCCGAGGCCGGCGTGACGACCATGTTGCTCAGCCCGCTGGGCAACGACCGCGCCGAATCCCTGCGTTTTATCGAGGAAATCCTGCAGCTGCGCCCCTCCTGAGCGGTCACTGCCCCGCCTGCGGCAGCTGGTCGGCGGCGATCTCGCAGGGCGTCTTGCCATCGGTCCCCGGCGGAGGCGGTTCGCCCGCCGGCGCCGCATCCGGCGCGGGCGCCCCCGGCGGCGGGGCCTCCGGCACCGGCGCGTCCGCCGGCATGGGCGCGTTCTCGGGCACCGGCACCTCCTCGGGCATTGGTGCACCCTCCGGCGTCGCCGCTTCGACCGGCTGCACCGCCCCGTCGGGTGTGGCCTCTCCTTTCTCCGCGGGCTCGTCGTCCGCGTCGTCGGGCTGAAAGGGGTCCTCGTCGAAGGCATCCCCGTCGTCGAGGGCATCCCCGTCGTCGAGGGCATCGGTAACCCCCGACCCGTCGCCCGTCGAGCCGATCAGCCCACCGACCGCATCGACGATCCTGCCGGCCAGCCCGAGCAGGCCGTCCCCGCCACCGCCGAGCCCGCCGCCCAGGCCTCCCCCCGGCATGCCGGCGGCGTCACCGAGCGCGCTTCCCCAATCCTGTTGCGGCGGGGCGGGAATCGGGGCGGGCGCTAGGGTCGTCGCGGTCGGCGCGGGATCCACCGGCGGGCCCGGGACCGCGGCGGCGGGCGCGACCGCCACGGGCGATGCGCTGGGCGGGGCCGGCCGCGGCGGCTGGTATCCGGGCCCGAGATCGCCCGGGGATTCGAAGCGGGCGGTCGGCGCGGCGGCCATCCGGTCGGTGACCATGTCGTAGGACGTGGCGCTGTCTCTTATACACATCTCCGAGCCC
>NZ_LATC01000009.1:0-73387 GCF_001414075.1 Mycobacterium sp. UM_11
ATGTGTATAAGAGACAGGTGCTGCGCAAGCCGGTGGTCGTGGAAACCAGCCGCACCAAGCTGTTGGGCCGCTACATGGCCGACGCGGAGAAGAACACCGAGGAAATGCTCGAGGAAGCTCTGGGCGGGGCGGTTTTCTTCGACGAGATGCACACCTTGCACGAGAAGGGTTACCAGCAAGGCGACCCCTACGGGAACGCGATCATCAACACGCTGCTGCTGTACATGGAGAACCATCGCGACGAACTCGTGGTCTTCGGCGCGGGATACGCCAAGGCGATGGAAAAGATGCTCGACGTGAATCAAGGTCTGCGACGGCGGTTTTCGACCGTGATCGAGTTCTTCAGCTACACGCCGGACGAGTTGGTCGCGCTGACCCGGTTGATGGGCCAGGAGAACGAGGATGTGATCACCGAAGAGGCGGCCCACTCCCTATTGCCTTCCTACACAAGGTTTTATCTGGACGAGAACTACTCCGAAGACGGCGACCTGATCCGCGGCATCGACACGCTGGGCAACGCCGGTTTCGTGCGCAACGTGGTGGAAAAGGCCCGCGATCACCGCAGTTTCCGCCTCGACGACGAAGACCTGGACGCGGTTCTGGCCAGTGACGTCACCGAATTCAGCGAGCGGCAACTCTTGCGGTTCAAGGAGCTGACCGCCGAGGACCTCGCCGAGGGCCTCAGCGCGGCAGTGGCCGAGAAGAAGACGACGTAACTCGGCCTCGCGTCCGTGGCAGGCGGCCATGACGCGACCCTCCGGGGACCATTCGCCGCCGAGCGACCCACGTACCGTCGGAGCGGATCGGCGCCGCTTCTGAAAAACCCGCGGTTGGAACCGCTCCCAGGAAACTGCCAGCAGCTAGTCAGCGGTGCGGCAGTCTAGCCCGTTTACCCTGCGAGTAGGTGAACAGTAGGGAATGACATGGCAAATCACTCGCTCGCGGTGCGACGGCGGCCGGCGGCTTGGCGTCGGCGGCGGTTCGAGCGGGTGGCGCCAGCAACGTGACGCCGACAGCGCGGTCGGCTTGCAGCCGGGGCGACTGCCTCCGACTTTGAGGCAATTGGTTCGGTGATACGCCGGCTATGAGCTGGCCGGTTTAGGGTGAATGACAATTCGTGGAGTTGTCGTGCATTTATCTCGTGCTGTCGTGTTTACGTCAATAGGAGGCCTTTTCTGCTGACGCATATTGCGGTCTGAATAGGAGCTAGATCACATTTAACCGGGGCCGGTGAAATGCCGGGTTCGTGAAGCGAATATTGCTACTGCAGCGGTGGCGGAGCCTTTCGTTACCGTTGCTCTGTGCTGCGTAAAATCTTCTTACGCTGCGTGTTTGCGATATGATCGAATAGCTAGGCGGGCCAAAGTTCTCACACTCGCCAATACCGTCGTGTCATTGACCTTTTACATTATGTTACGCGCTGGGAACGATGCGCGAATACATTACGGTCACGATGATCTTATATTGGTGCAGCGATGGGTTGGGCGTCCCGGACGCCAATCTTCGCCGGGGGAATTCAGCTAGGGAGGAAATGGTCCTGTGTCTGCAGTGCGTGAAGTGAATCCATGGCCGGCGTAGCGGATTCGATGCGTTTCCTTAGAACTGTGCCGCGGTTGCGGCCGACCCAGCAAAGCCGCGCCTACCATGGCGGCCACTTGCGGGACCGGAGGTAGTACATGCTGGATTTTGGAGCGCTTCCGCCGGAGATCAATTCGGGGCGGATGTACGTGGGCGCGGGGTCGGGCCCGTTGCTGGCCGCTGCGGCGGCCTGGGACGAACTGGCCGCGGAGTTGCAGGCGGCCGGGGTGTCGTACCACTCGACGATCGAGATGCTGGCGACGGGCCCCTGGACGGGTCCGTCGTCGATAGCGATGGCCGCCGCCGCGGCGCCGTACGTGGTATGGATGCAGGCCACCGGCGCCCAGGCCGAGGAGGCGGGCGCCCAGGCCAAGCTGGCCGCGGGCGCCTACGAGGCGGCGTTCGCGGCCACCGTGCCGCCCCCGGTGATCGCGGCCAACCGCGCTTTGCTCGCGGCGCTGATCGCCACCAACTTCCTGGGCCAGAACACACCGGCGATCGCCGCCACCGAAGCCCAATACATGGAGATGTGGGCCCAGGACGCCGCCGCGATGTACGGCTACGCGGCCTCGTCGGCGGCGGCATCGCAGCTGACGCCGTTCGCCGAGCCGCCCAAGACCACCAACGAGTCGGCCGGTCCGATGCAGGCGGCCGCCGTCACCCAGTCGGGCGCGCAGTCGAGCTCCAACACCGCCGCGCAGCTGAGCACGGCGATGCAACCCATGCTCAACGCCGGCAATGTCCAGGCGGCCGCCCCGACCGCCCCGACGACGGGAACGGGCCTGGGGATCGGACAAAACCTGGACTACTGGAACAACATCTGGTCGGTGCTGACGGGCCCGTACTCCCCGCAGTCGTGGAGCAGCGTCCCGGGTGGCCCGTTCCTGTCCTTCGGCCAGGCGTACGCCTGGGGCCAGAACGGCCAGGGCGCCGCCGCCTACCTGTCCGGCCCGAAGGCGATCAACGGCGCGCTCGCCCCCTTGACCAGCGGCCCGAGCGCGGTGCGGCCGATGCTCAGCTCCGCCGTGGGGCCGGCGTCGGGGTCCATGGGCAAGGCGGCCCTGGTCGGCGGCATGTCGGTGCCGCAGGGCTGGACGGAAGCCGCTCCGGCGATCCGAACGATCGCCCAGGTGCTGCCCGCCGACATGACGGCCGCGCCGGCCGCCGCCCTGGCCGGTGAGGAGGGCATGTTCAGCCAGATGGGCCTGTCGAGCCTGCTCGGCCGCGCCGTCGCAAGCAGCGCGACGCGTTCGGTGGGCGGCGCCGCGGCTACGGCCACTGCGCTGGGCGGTGCCGTCGCCGAGGCCGATCCGGCCGCGGCCACCATCATCGTCATCCCGGCCCTGGAGGACTGACGGCGATGACCACCACACAGAGGCCAGCGCCGTCCGCGCGGGCGCCGAGGACAGGGGAATAGAGATGTTTTACGGAGCCTTCCCGCCGGAGTTCAACTCCGGCCGGATATACGCCGGTCCGGGGGCGGAGTCGTTGGTGGCCGCGGCGACGGCATGGGAGAACCTGGCCACCGAGCTGCAGTCCGCGGCGACCGCCTACTCCTCGGTGGTTTCGAGTCTGGCCACCGGCCCCTGGGTCGGTCCGTCCTCGATCGCCATGGCGTCGGCGGCGGCCCCCTACGTGGCCTGGATGCAGCAGACCGCCGTCCAGGCCCAGCAGGCCGCGACGCAGGCCGCCGCGGCGGCGGCCGCCTACGAGACGGCGCTCGCGGCCCACGTGCCGCCCCCGGTGATCGCCGAAAACCGGGCCCTGTTGGCGCAGCTGATGGCGACCAACCTGTTCGGGCAGAACACGGCGGCGATCGCGGCCACCGAGACCCAGTACGGCGAGATGTGGGCCCAGGACGCCGTGGCGATGGACACCTACGCCAGCTCGTCGGAGGTGGCCACCCGGTTCACGCCGTTCAACGACCCGCCGCAAACCACCACCGGCGCGGGCCCGACGATGCAATCGGCCGCGGTGAGCCAAGCCGCGGGCACATCGGCCGGCAGCGTCGGGTCGACCATCAGCGCAACGGCCGACTCGCTGACCGCGGGCCCGGGCAACCCGATACTGGCGTGGCTGTCGCAGCTCGCCACCGAATACAACACCGCGATCACCACGTTCTTGAAGGGCTTCGGCACCACGCCCGCCGGCACCCCCTTGATCACGGCCATGTACAACGCCGTCAAGGTGCCGTTGGGACTGACCACCCAGTTCAACGACGTCGGGTTGCTGATCAACTTCCCCCTGTCGCAGTGGCTCAAATTCGCCCCACCCGCCGCCTACGGCGCGTTGCCGAAGGACGCGCTGGGTGCCGGTCTCGGGGCGCTGGGCTTCGGCCGCGGCACGCTGTACGACGCGATCAGTCCGGCGGCGGGTTTCGCGCGTGGCACCTTGGTGGGGCAGCTCACCGTCCCGCCCAGTTGGGCCTCGGCCACCCCGGCCATCCGGACGGTCGCCGCGGCGCTGTCGGCCGCCGGGCCCGAGGCCGTCCCGGCCGCCAGTCTGGCCGAGGGCGGCCTGTTCAGTTCGATGGCCATGGCGGGGATGCTCGGCAGTGCCCTCGGCGCCGGCGGGCCCACCGTGGTGGGGGCCAGCGTGCGCAATCGGATGAAGCCGATCAAGGACCTCAAAGACAAGCAGTCGCCGGAACAACTCAAGCGGCTGGTCGCGCAGATATCGGAGAAACCCGAAACCGTGCAGCACCACAACGTCGACCAGGAAGGCTTGGACGCCCTGCTCGAGCAGCTGGCGAAGAAGCCCGGCATTCACGCGGTCCACCTGAAGAAGGGTGACAAGTCCAAGGTCCTGCCCGCTGACGCCCAATTGGGCTGAGGGTCAACATGTTTCGGGCCAAACAGCTAAGCCAAGGAGGTTGCGCGATGAAACGTTTACTGGTTCTATTGAGCGCCCCGGTCGTGATCGGGTTGGCCGCGCCGGCGCACGCCGGCCCGCCGCCAGAGCCGGACGGCGACGACGGGGCCTTCCTCGCCGCCCTGCATCAGGCGGGCTTCAGCTTCGCCAGCCCGGACGCGGCCGTCGGGGCGGGCCGGGCCGTGTGTTCGTGTCTGAACAACGGCGAGTCGGGCCTCGAGCTGGTCCACGACGTGAAGACGCACAATCCGGGGATGGACATGGAGATGGCCTCCAACTTCGCCATGATCTCGGCGAAGTACTACTGCCCGCATCAACTCTCCAAGGCCTGATCGGCCGGCCCGAGTCAGGCTGATGGACAAGGCGATTCAGCCATAGGATTCGACGCTGCACGCGGTCCGCCGGCGTGAGACAATCGCGAGCTATGAGGATGCTGGTGGGTGTCGTCGGCGTGTGCGCCGCGATCGGACTCGCCGCGCCCGCACATGGTGACCCGGATACCGGCGGCGTCGACCAGGCGAGCTTTCTCGCGTCGCTGCGAAGCGCGGGCATCACCTACAAGACGCCGGAGGCGGCGGTCCAGTTCGCCCAAGCGGTGTGCACGGCGATGGGCAACGGCGAGTACGGCCCCCAAATGGTCAACGATCTGAAGGGCCAAAACCCCGGGCTCACTACGGATCACGCGACGTCGTTTCTGGCGATCGCCGCGAAGTATTACTGCCCCCAGCAACTCAACAGGAGCTAGCCGCCCATAGCGGGAACCGTTTGGCGGCCCCCAGGTTTCGCACAGGTGGCCGCCGCGCGTCCGGTTCCGGCGAGGTCCACCCGCTGTTCACCTGAGCCTGGTTAGCTGCGGCTACGGCAGCGTACGCGGCCCGAGGAGAAGGAGTGCCATGGATACGCTCAGCGTCGCCGATTTCGCGCTCCGGCTCGCCGTCGGGGTGGGCTGCGGCGCCCTCATCGGCCTGGAACGGCAATGGCGGGCGCGCCGGGCCGGATTGCGCACCAACGCGCTGGTCGCGGCCGGCGCCACCTTGTTCGTGCTGTACGCCGTCGCCACCACGGACACCAGCCCGACCAGGGTCGCGTCGTATGTGGTGTCCGGCATCGGCTTCCTCGGCGGTGGCGTGATCCTGCGGGAAGGCGTCAACGTCCGGGGCCTCAACACCGCCGCCACCCTGTGGTGCTCCGCGGCGATCGGCGTCCTGGCCGCGTCCGGGCATCTGGTGTTCACCCTGATCGGCACCGGCACGGTCATCGCCATCCATGTGTTCGGGCGCCCGCTGGGCCGGCTGATCGACCGCGACAACACCGGCGACGAGGACGAAAGCCTGCGGCCCTACCTGGTGCAGGTGATCGCCCGCCCGAAACACGAGAAGTACGCGCGCGCCCAGATCGTGCAGCACGCCAACGGCAACGACATCACGCTGCGCGGCATCCACACCGGGCGGGCCGACGGCGACGACGAGATCACCCTGACCGCGCACCTGCTCATGGACGGGGATGCGCCATCGCGGCTGGAGCGGCTGGTGGCCGAGCTGTCCCTGCAACCCGGGGTCCGTGCGGTCCAGTGGTACGCCGGCGACGAGGCGCAGTCGGACAGCCGCGGCTAGGGGCGCGACTGCAGCTCCGGCGCGGCCACGGCCAGCAGGTCGGCGCGGTTGCCGGTCAACGGCGGATAGATCCGGCGGGTATTGATGGTCCGCTTGGTGTCCTTGGCCCGGGCGCCGACGGCCACGACCGCCCGATCCCACCCCTCGGTGTAGAGCGCCCCCGCGGGCCCGAGGTCGAGAACCGTAACGTACCAAGGGATTCGGAGGGCCAGCAGCGGCTCGCCGAACAGGTCACTGATGACGTTGTACCCGGCGTAGCGCCCCATCGGGCGGCCGTGTTGGCACGACATCACCGACAGGTGGTCGTCGTCCATGCGGGCCGCCGCGACGTCGCCCGCGGCGAAGACCGCGGGCAGTCCGATCACCCGCAGATAGTCGTCGACGGTGACCCGCCCCAGGCCGTCGCGCGCCACCGGCAGCTGCTCGGTCAGCGGGCTCGCCCGCATTCCGGCGCACCACACCACCGTGGCCGCCGCCAGGTGCTCGCCCGAAGTCAGCGCCACGCCGCGCTCGCTGATCGCGGTGACGCCCACCCCTGCCCGCGCCTCGACGCCGTTGGCCGACAGGGCTTCTTCGATCACCGGGCGCGCCGCCGCGCCCATATCGGAGCCGATGCGGCCGCGATCCAGCAGCACCACCCGGGGAGTGACGCCGCTCGCGGCGAACAGTCCCCGCAACCGCTCCGGCAGCTCGCAGGCCACTTCGATGCCGGTCAGCCCCGCCCCGACGACGACGACCGTGGCCGCCGCGGCCGTCGGCGCTCCGTCGGCGAGCCGACGCAGATGGTCCCGCAGCGCCAGGGCGCCGGCATAGGTGTCGACGTCGAAGCCGTGTTCCCGCAGGCCCGGGATAGCGGGTTTGACGACGTGGCTGCCCGACGCCAGCACCAGCCGGTCGTAGGGATAGGTCACCCCGCTCGAGGTGGCGACTGTTCGGGCGTCGGTGTCGATGCCGGTCACCTCGGTGGCAACGTGCGCCACCCCAACGGGGTCGAGCAGGTCGGCGAGCGGAATCCGGCAGGGCGTCAGGTCGGCTTCGTAGTTACGCACCCGGATGTCGTGGAAGGGTTTGGCACTCACGACGGTGATGTCGACGCTGCCCGCCGGGATGGCGAGCTCGTCGCAGCGCCGGGCCGCGCCGAGTGCCGCCCATAACCCGGCGAACCCCGAGCCGATCACCAGCACAGCGGTCAAGTGCTCAATACCTCATTTGGTACGGGCCGTTACCAGAGTCGGCCGATGGTCGTAATCTATCGGTGTGAATGCTGTCATCGGGTTCTGGTTCGCGCTGCCCCCGCAGGTGCGCGACCCGGTGCTGTTCGCCATCCCGTTCTTCCTATTGCTGTTGGCCATCGAATGGACCGCGGCCCGCAAGCTGCAGCGCAGCGAGGCCTCCCAGACCACTGAGGAGCGGCCCGGATCCGGCGCGTACCTGACCCGCGACTCGTGGACGAGCATCTCGATGGGCCTGGTCTCGATCGCCACCAGCGCCGGCTGGAAGGCGCTCGCGCTGCTGGGTTACACCGCGATCTATGCCTACCTGGCGCCGTGGCACCTCTCGCCGGCCAAGTGGTACACCTGGGTCGTCGCGCTTGTCGGCGTCGACCTGCTGTACTACGGCTACCACCGGATGGCTCATCGGGTCCGACTGGTATGGGCGACGCACCAGGCCCACCACTCGAGCCAGTACTACAACCTCGCCACCGCGGTGCGCCAGAAGTGGAACAACAGCGGCGAGGTCTTGATGTGGGTTCCGTTGCCGCTCTTGGGCCTTCCCCCCTGGATGGTGTACTTCAGCTGGTCGCTGAACCTGATTTACCAGTTCTGGATCCACACCGAGCGCATCGACAAGCTGCCGCGCCCGTTCGAATTCGTCTTCAACACCCCCTCGCACCACCGGGTGCACCACGGGATGGACCAGATCTATCTGGACAAGAACTACGGCGGCATCCTGATCCTCTGGGACCGGCTGTTCGGCAGCTTCCAGCCCGAACTGTTCCGCCCCCACTACGGCCTCACCAAGCAGGTCGACACGTTCAACATCTGGAAGCTGCAGACCCGCGAATACGTCGCGATCGCCCGCGACTGGCGATCGGCAAACCGCCTGCGCGATCGTCTGGGCTACGTTTTCGGGCCACCGGGCTGGGCGCCGCGCACCGCGGAAGCCGGCGAGGCGACCGTCCCGCTGGCGACTTCGCCGTAACGCGGGGACTTCACGGCGCGAAGACTTCTGCGTAACGGAAAGTCACGCCGTAATCTCGAATCGGTCGAGATTTGGGCCCCGACGGATCGGAGTTGATGGTGCGTCGCCTGGCAATGCGCGCTTTCACCGCGTCGATCACCGTCGCCGCGCTCGCGCAATCGATGCCCCCTGCGCCGGCCGAGGCCGATCCCGTCGCGGTATATCCGGGCATGGAGATCCACCAGGGCAACCGCGTCTGCACGCTGGGTTACGTCGACCCCAGTCTCAAAATCGCGTTCACCGCGGGCCACTGCCGCGGCGAAGGCGGGGTCGTGACCGACCGGGGTGGCGCGGTCATCGGCCGGCTGGCCGCCTTCCGGGACAACACCCCCAGTGGCACGACGGTGGCCACCGACCAGTTGATCACCGATTACGAGGCGATCGTGCTGGACAACGGCGTGCTGGCGAACAACGTCCTGCCGGGCGGGCGGCAACTGATCTCGAACCCGGCCGCCGCGCTGGCCCCCGGCCAGGCGATCTGTCACTTCGGGGTGAGCACGGGCGAAACCTGCGGGACGGTGGAAAGCGTGAACAACGGCTGGTTCACCATGTCGCACGGCGTGCAGAGCCACAACGGCGATTCGGGCGGCCCGGTGTACTTGCCGTCCAGCGCCGGCCCCGGGCTGCTCGTCGGCATCTTCAACAGCGTCTGGGGGGACTTCCCGGCGGCGGTGTCGTGGCGGGCCACTTCCGAAGAGGTCCGGGAGGACCTCGGGGTGGCGCGGGGCGGGGCCCGCTAAGGGAACTCAGCGGGGCGCTTCGGCCTGCGCGAGGGCGAACACCGGGATCGTGGGCGCGGCGGCGCGGAATTGTTCGTCGGTGCTGTCCGGCGTCAGCCCGCCGACGTAGCCCTTGACCTGCCAATACCAGCGGTCCAGATAGCGTCGCAGCAGTTCCGGCTTGGCCGAGTCGGCCACCTCGCTGACCCGGGCGCGCCGCCTGCGCCAGCGGGGGCCCGTTTCGACGACGCCCGCCGCCCTGACGTTGCGCGCCCACTGGGTGTTGCCGCGCGGCGACACCAGGTAGTCCACGCCGTCGACGGTCAACAGATTGATGACCACCGCCCGCGGTTTCCCGGACTTGCGCCCGCGGACCCGCAGCGCGCGGGTCCCGGCGATGCTGATCCCCAGTTCGGCAAGCCACCGGATCACCGCGTTGGCGGCCCGTGCGGCGGCGTTCGGCTCTTCGTATCGCGTCGACATGTCGCGTCCTCTCTCGCAAACTTGTCGAGAGCGGTGCTCTCTAAGGCGGCGACACTGCCACAGTCCTGGCCAGAAAGCAAGAGCGGTGATCTCGGTTGTGCCAGACTGACCGCGTGGGCAAACGCCAGGAAACCCGGGAGCAGATCGAGGCGCGCATCGTCGAGCTCGGTCGCCGGCAGCTGGTCGAGCGCGGCGCGGCCGGGCTGTCCGTGCGCGCGATCGCGCGGGACCTGGGCATGGTGTCCTCGGCCGTGTATCGATATGTGTCCAGCCGCGACGAGCTGCTGACCCTGCTGCTGGTGGACGCCTACTCGGACCTGGCCGACGCCGTGGACCGCGCCCGCGAGACTGTCGGGGAGCTGTGGAGCGAGGATGTCGTGGCCATCGCGCGGGCGGTGCGGCGGTGGGCCGTCGCGCACCCCTCCCGCTGGGCCCTGCTCTACGGCAGCCCCGTGCCCGGCTATCACGCCCCGCCGGAGCGCACCGTGGCGGTCGGAACCCGCGTGGTCGCGGCCTTCTTCGACGCCGTCGCGTCCGGGATCGCCACCGGTGACATCAGGCTGACGGATGTCGTTGCACCGCAACCAATGTCGTCGGACTTCGAGCGGATTCGCCACGAGTTCGGGTTTCCCGGCGATGATCGGGTCGTGGCCAAATGTTTCCTGCTGTGGGCCGGGGTGTTGGGCGCGATCAGCCTCGAGGTGTTTGGGCAGTACGGCGCCGACACCCTCACCGACCCCGAGGCGGTGTTCGACACGCAGGTGCGCCTCCTGGTGGACGTGCTGGGCCAGCACTGACCGGCCGGCCGGCCGAATTAGAACATGTTCACCCGGCCGTCCCGGCGGCGCGACGGCCCGCGATGGCAAAGTTTTCGCGGCCCTTTCTGGCGTGCGGGCCGCTGGACTATCCTGCGAGACGATGACCCTTCCCGTTCAGTCGCCGACGCAGATCGCGTGGGTTACCACCGACCTGGATGCCACCGAAACCGCCCTCACCGGCCTGTTAGGTGTGCGCAAGTGGGTGCGGATACCCGAGGTGCACTTTGCTCCGGACACCTGCAGCTACCTCGGAAAGCCCGCCGATTTCGTTGCCAGCATCTCGCTGAGCTATCTCGGTGACATGCAGTTGGAACTGATCCAGCCGGTCAGCGGGGAGAACATCTATAGTGACTTTCTGCGCGAATCCGCGCCGGGTCTGCACCACATCTGCATGGAGGTGGAAAGCCCGGAGCAGTTCGACGCGGTGCTGGCCGAGGCGGTGCAGTTCGGGGCCCCCGTGGTGCAGCAAGGCGTGATGCCCGGCGGTATCCAATTCGCGTACGTGTCGTCGCCGCGGGCGGCGGTGCCGTTCGTGGAGATCGCCTACATTGCGCCCGAGATGAGGGCGTTTTACGACTACATCAAACAGGAGCAGCGCCCATGAGCCGCGCCGGCGACGATGCTGTGCACAGCAATGAGGAGGAGTGGCGCCAATGAGCACCGAGATACCGGCCACCGTCAGCGCGGACGACGTCAATTCGTGGTCCGATGACGTCGACGTGGTGGTGATCGGCTTCGGCATCGCGGGCGGCTGCGCGGCGGTCAGCGCGGCGGCCGCCGGGGCGCGGGTGCTGGTGCTGGAGCGCGCGGCGGCGGCCGGCGGCACGACTTCGCTTGCGGGCGGCCATTTTTACCTGGGTGGGGGAACGGCGGTGCAGGAAGCGACCGGCCACCCGGATTCGCCGGAGGAGATGTACAAGTACCTGGTGGCCGTGTCCCGGAAGCCGGACCACGACAAAATCCGGGCGTACTGCGAAGGCAGCGTCGAGCACTTCAACTGGTTGGAAGACTTGGGTTTTCAGTTCGAGCGCAGCTACTTCCCGGGCAAGGCTGTCATCCAGCCCAACACCGAGGGCCTGATGTTCACCGGCAACGAGAAGGTGTGGCCCTTCCTGGAGAAGGCGGTGCCGGCGCCGCGCGGCCACAAGGTGCCCGTGCCCGGCGACACCGGGGGCGCCAGCATGGTGATCGACCTGCTGCTGAAGCGCGCCGCGAGCCTGGGCGTGCAGATCCGCTACGAGACGGGCGCCACCGAGCTCATCGTGGACGGTTCGGGCGCGGTCAGCGGTGTCACGTGGAAGCACTTCGCCGAAACCGGTGCGGTGAAGGCAAAGTCGGTGATCATCGCTGCCGGGGGCTTCGTGATGAACCCGGAGATGGTTGCCAAGTACACGCCGAAGCTGGCCGAGAAGCCGTTCGTGCTGGGCAACACCTACGACGACGGGCTGGGCATCCGGATGGGCGTGTCGGCCGGGGGCGCCACCGAGCACATGGATCAGATCTTCATCACGGCCCCGCCGTACCCGCCGTCGATCCTGTTGACCGGGATCATCGTGAACAAGCTCGGGCAGCGCTTCGTGGCCGAGGACTCATACCATTCCAGGACCTCGGGGTTCATCATGGACCAGCCGGACAGCGCGGCGTTCCTCATCGTCGACGAGGCGCACCTCGAGCACCCCAAGATGCCGCTGGTCCCGCTCATCGACGGGTGGGAAACGGTGCCGGAAATGGAAGCGGCGCTTGGCATTCCGGAGGGCAACCTCGTTGCCACGCTGGACCGGTACAACGCCAACGCCGCCCGCGGCGAGGACCCCGATTTTCACAAGCAACCGGAATTCCTTGCGGCACAGGATCACGGGCCGTGGGGCGCGTTCGACATGTCGCTGGGCAAGGCGATGTATGCCGGTTTCACCATCGGCGGGCTGGCCACGTCCGTGGACGGTGAGGTGCTGCGCGCGGACGGCACCGTGGTGCCGGGGTTGTACGCGGCCGGGGCGTGCGCCTCGAATATCGCCCAGGATGGCAAGGGTTACGCCAGTGGCACGCAGCTGGGTGAGGGCTCGTTCTTCGGGCGCCGCGCCGGAGCGCACGCGGCCCGAGGGGCCGGGGGCGCGTAGGCGCGCTACAACCCGGCGCCGGAGCGCACGCGGCCCGAGCGCGCTAGACCCGCACGGCCCGAGCGCGCTAGACGCGCGCGGGCTCCTTCTTCTCCTCCACGGGACCCAGCCGCCACGGTCCGCCACCGAGCAGTTGCAGTTCCTGTTCGTGGTGCTGCTCGACGGTGGGCCGGTGGCTGACGCTCACGACCACGCAGTCCGGCAGTTCGGTCCGCACCAGTTGGTAGAGCGCGAATTCCAGCCCCTCGTCCAGCGCGGAGGTGGCCTCGTCCAGGAACACCGCCTTGGGTTTGGTGAGCAGGATCCGCGCGAAGGCGACACGCTGCTGCTCGCCGGGCGAAAGCACCTTGGCCCAATCCCGTTCCTCCTCGAGCCGATCGAGCAGGGGGGCCAGGGCGACCTTGTTCAGCACCTCACGCAGCTCGTCGTCGGAGACGCCGTCCGGTGAGTTCGGGTAGCACACCACGGTGCGCAGGTTGCCCAGCGGCACGTACGGCAGCTGCGACAGGAACATCGTCGCGTTGTCGCCGTCCGGGCGGCACAGGGTCCCGGAAGCATACGGCCACAGCTCGGCGAGACTGCGCAGCAGCGTGGTCTTGCCGGCACCGGAGCGCCCGGTGATCACCAGCGAATCACCTTCGGCCAGTTGAACATCCAGCGGGTCGATCAACCGGTCGCCGCCCGGCGTGCGCACCTCGACGTCGCGGAGTTCGACGGCCGATTCTTCGCTGGGCTTGACCAGCATGCTCGGCAGCGCGCGGCCCTGGCTGTTGGCGTCGACCAGCCCGTGCAACCGGATGATGGCCGCGCGGAAGGCCGCAAAGGCGTCGTAGTTGTTCCGGAAGAACGACAACGAATCGTGAATGTTGCCAAAGGCGGTCGCGCTCTGCCCGACGTCACCGAAGTCGATCTGCCCGGCGAACAAGCGCGGCGCCTGAATCACCCACGGCAGCGGGACGATCGCCTGCGACACCGACCAGTTCCAGCCGTTGAAGATGATGGTCCGGCGCACGAACTTGCGGTAGTTGTCGATGATCGGGGTGAACCGGCGCCACAGTTGCGACCGCTCGACGCGCTCGCCGCGGTAGAAGCCGACGGCCTCGGCGGCATCCCGCAAGCGCACCAGGGCATACCGGAACGCGGCGTTGAGTTTCTCGTTGTTGAAGCTCAGCCGGATCAGCGGATGCCCCAGCCAGACGGCGACCAGCGTGGCGACGAACACATACACCAGGACCGTCCAGAACATCGCGCGGGGGAAGTCGACGCCGAACACGTTGAGGTTTCCGGACAGGTTCCACAGGATCGCCGCGAACGAGATCACCGAGGCCACCGCGTTGACCGCCCCGAACAGCAGGGTGCTGCCGGTCCCGTTCGACGGAATGTTCGGCGTACCACCGGCATTCGCGGTGAAGATGTCGATGTCCTGCTGGATGCGCTGGTCGGGGTTGTCGATCGTGTTGTCGATGAACAGGTCCCGGTAGTAGGCCCTGCCGTCGAGCCAGTCGTCGGTGAGGTGGGCGGTCAGCCACATGCGCCAGGCGATGATGAACCGCTGCGTCAGGTAGATATCGATCATGAACCGGATGACGTACAGCGTGGCCAGCACGCTGAAGATGGCGATCGACATCCAAAAGCCGTGAATGCCGGACTGTTTGACCGCCTCGTCGTCGGCCGCCACGCCCTGCACCGCCTTCTGCACCGCCGTGTACAGATCGTTGCCCTGGTAGCTGAGCAACACCGTGAGCCGCACCGACAGCAGCACCGACAGCAACAACACGCCGAGCATCAGCCACACACCCACGCTGCGCGCCCCGACGAAGTAGCCGCGGGTGATCCGCCAGAACTGCCGCCCCCACGGCGTGAGGTACCTGAACGCCACCAGCGCGAGGAAGAGACACACGACGCTGATCAACCACGCGATGGCGACCCACCGCAGGGAATCCACGGCCGCGGCCGACCAGTCGATCGAGGGCTTGAACGGCTTTGGGCCCATGGTCGCTATCTCCTCACGATCGAGCCGGTGGACTGTGCTGGAACTTCAAATCCTTCGGCGAAGGTACCGGAAGGATCTGGATAGGCTGCGGTTATGAGCACCGACGCCATCCCCACACAAACATTGCACGCCGGCCGGCTGGTCGCGCGCCGGCTGCGGGCCAGCGGGGTCGACACCGTCTTCACGTTGTCCGGCGGCCACTTGTTCTCCGTTTACGACGGCTGCCGCGAGGAGGGCATTCGGCTGATCGACACCCGCCACGAGCAGACCGCCGCCTTCGCCGCCGAGGGCTGGTCGAAGGTCACCAGGGTGCCCGGCGTTGCCGCCCTCACCGCGGGACCGGGCGTCACCAACGGGATGAGCGCGATGGCGGCAGCGCAGCAGAACTGCTCACCCCTGGTGGTGCTGGGTGGCCGGGCGCCCGCGCAGCGCTGGGGCATGGGCTCGCTGCAGGAGATCGACCACGTGCCGTTCGTGGCGCCGCTGGCGCGGTTCGCCGCCACGGCCCAGTCGGCCGAGGACGCCGGCCGGCTCGTCGACGAGGCGTTGCGGGCGGCGGTCGGCGCGCCCTCGGGCGTCGGCTTCGTCGACTTCCCCATGGACCACGTCTTTTCCATGTCCGAGGATCACGGCCGCCCCGGCGCCCTCACCGACCTGCCGCCGGGGCCCGCTCCCGACGGCGAGGCGCTCGGCCGGGCCGCCAGCGCCCTGTCCGCCGCGCGGCGGCCGGTGATCATGGCGGGCACCAACCTGTGGTGGGGGCGCGGGGAGGCGGCCCTGCTACGGCTAGCCGAGGAACTGCAGATCCCGGTGCTGATGAACGGGATGGCCCGCGGCGCGGTGCCCGCCGATCACCCGTTGGCGTTCTCGCGGGTGCGCGGAAAAGCGTTGGGGGAGGCCGACGTTGCGCTGATCGTCGGCGTGCCGATGGACTTCCGGCTGGGCTTCGGGGCGGTGTTCGGGCCGCAGACGCGGCTCATCGTGGCCGACCGTGCCGAACCCGAACGCAAACATCCCCGCCCGGTCGAGGCCGAACTGTACGGCGACCTGTTGTCGATACTGGCGGCGCTGGCCCCCGGGGGCCGCAGCGACCACCAGGACTGGATCGACGAACTGCGGGCGGCGGAAACCGCGGCGCGGGCAAAGGAAAAGGCCGAACTCGCCGACGACCGCACCCCGCTGCATCCGATGCGGGTGTACTCCGAACTCGCGCCGATGCTGGATCGCGACGCCATCGTGGTGATCGACGCCGGCGACTTCGGGTCCTACGCCGGGCGGGTCATCGACAGCTACCAGCCGGGCTGCTGGCTGGACAGCGGCCCGTACGGCTGCCTCGGCTCGGGCCCCGGTTACGCCCTGGCCGCCAAGCTGGCCCGGCCGGACCGTCAGGTCGTCCTGCTGCAGGGCGACGGCGCGTTCGGCTTCAGCGGGATGGAATGGGACACCCTGGTCCGGCACAACGTGCCCGTGGTCTCGGTGATCGGCAACAACGGGATCTGGGGCCTGGAGAAGCACCCCATGGAGGCGTTGTACGGCTACTCGGTCGTGGCGGAACTGCGTCCCGGCACCCGCTACGACGAGGTGGTGCGCGCCCTGGGCGGCCACGGCGAGCTGGTCTCCGCGCCGGTCGAGCTGCGGCCGGCGCTGGAACGCGCCTTCGCCAGCGGCCTGCCGTCGGTGGTCAACGTCCTCACCGACCCGAGCATCGCCTATCCGCGCCGGTCCAACCTCGCCTGATGAGCCGGGTGGGTCCGCCCACCGCGTACCGTTGACCTGTGCCAAAGACCAGCCGCCCGCAACCCGGCCGCCTGAGCAGCCGATTCTGGAAACTGCTCGGCGCCAGCACCGAAAAGAACCGCAGCCGATCCCTTTCCCAGGTCACCGACTCGTCCGAGTACGACGAGGAGGCCGCCGGCCTCACGGACGAGCAGCTTCGCAAGGCGGCCGGGCTGCTCAAACTGGATGAGCTCGCGGAGTCCGCCGACATCTCGCAGTTCCTCGCGATCGCCCGGGAGGCGGCCGAACGGGCCACCTCGCTGCGCCCGTTCGACGTGCAGCTGCTGGGCGCGCTGCGCATGCTGGCCGGCGACGTCATCGAGATGGCCACGGGTGAGGGCAAGACGCTGTCCGGGGCGATCGCGGCCGCCGGCTACGCCCTCGCCGGGCGGCACGTGCACGTGGTGACGATCAACGATTATCTGGCCCGCCGCGACGCGGAGTGGATGGGCCCGCTCATCGAGGCGATGGGTTTGACCGTCGGCTGGATCACCGCCGAGTCGACCAGCGAGGAGCGCCGCGCCGCCTACGGCTGCGACGTCACCTACGCCTCGGTGAACGAGATCGGGTTCGACGTGCTGCGCGACCAGCTCGTGGTCGACGTCGACGACCTGGTGTCGCCGAACCCGGATGTGGCCCTCATCGACGAGGCCGACTCGGTGCTGGTCGACGAGGCCCTGGTGCCGCTGGTGCTGGCGGGCACCACCCACCGCGAGACGCCGCGGCTGGAGATCATCAAGCTGGTCGGCGAGCTTTCCCCGGACACCGACTACGACACGGACTCCGACAGCCGCAACGTCCATCTGACCGACGTCGGCGCGCGCAAGGTGGAAAAGGCGCTCGGCGGCATCGACCTCTATTCCGAGGAGCACGTCGGCACCACCCTGACCGAGGTCAACGTCGCGCTGCACGCGCACGTGCTGTTGCAACGCGACGTGCACTACATCGTCCGGGACGACGCGGTGCACCTGATCAACGCCGCCCGCGGCCGCATCGCGCAACTGCAACGCTGGCCGGACGGGCTGCAGGCCGCCGTCGAGGCGAAGGAGGGCATCGAGACCACCGAAACCGGCGAGGTGCTCGACACCATCACGGTGCAGGCGCTGATCAACCGCTACGACACCGTCTGCGGCATGACCGGCACCGCGCTGGCCGCCGGGGAGCAGCTGCGCCAGTTCTACAAGCTGGGCGTGTCGCCAATTCCCCCGAACGAACCCAACATTCGCGAGGACGAGTCCGACCGCGTCTACATCACCGCCGCCGCCAAGAACGACGCGGTCGTCGCGCACATCGCCGAGGTGCACGAGACCGGGCAGCCGGTGCTGGTCGGCACCCGCGACGTGGCCGAATCCGAGGAACTGCACGAGCGGCTGCTGCGCCGCGGCGTGCCCGCGGTGGTGCTGAACGCCAAGAACGACGCCGAGGAGGCGGAGGTCATCGCCGAGGCCGGCAAGTACGGGGTGGTCACCGTGTCGACGCAGATGGCGGGGCGGGGCACCGACATTCGGCTCGGGGGCTCCGACGAAGCCGACCACGACCGGGTCGCCGAGCTCGGCGGCCTGCACGTGGTCGGGACGGGCCGACACCACACCGAGCGGCTGGACAACCAGCTGCGCGGGCGCGCCGGACGGCAGGGCGACCCCGGCTCGTCGGTGTTCTTCTCCAGCTGGGAAGACGACGTCGTGGCGGCCAACCTCGACCACAACAAGCTGCCCATGGAAACCGACGAGGACGGCCGGATCGTCAGCCCCAGGGCGGCCGGGCTGCTCGACCATGCGCAGCGCGTCGCCGAGGGCCGGATGCTCGACGTGCACGCCAATACCTGGCGCTACAACCAGTTGATCGCCCAGCAGCGCGCCATCATCGTCGATCGCCGGAACACGTTGCTGCGCACCGCAACCGCGCGCGAGGAGCTCGCCGAACTGGCGCCCAAGCGGTACAAGCGGCTGGCCAAGGACATCGAAGAGGACCGCCTGGAGAAGATCTGCCGGCAGATCATGCTCTATCACCTCGACCGCGGCTGGGCCGACCACCTGGCCTATTTGGCCGACATCCGCGAAAGCATCCACCTGCGCGCGCTGGGCCGGCAGAACCCGCTCGACGAGTTCCACCGGCTGGCGGTCGACGCGTTCGCGTCGCTGGCCGCCGACGCGATCGAGGCCGCGCAGCAGACCTTCGAGACGGCGAACGTGCTCGAGGAGGAGCAGGGCCTCGACCTGTCCAAGCTCGCCCGCCCGACGTCGACGTGGACGTATATGGTCAACGACAACCCGCTGTCCGACGACACGCTGTCCACGCTGAGCCTGCCCGGGGTCTTCCGCTAAGCCGGGGCCCGGGTCGGTCCGTTTAACGGAACGCAATACGCCCGCGTTAAGGTCACGCCTCATGGAGCCGGAGCTTCCGCCGAACCGGGTGCTGACGGTGCCCAACGCCCTGAGCGTCATCCGCCTGGTGCTCATCGGGGTGTTCGTCTACGCCCTGCTGTTCGCGCACGCCAACGGCTGGGCGGTCGGAATCCTGATGTTCAGCGGCGCGTCGGACTGGGCCGACGGCAAGATCGCCCGCCTGCTCGACCAGTCGTCGCGGCTCGGCGTCCTGCTCGACCCGGCGGTCGACCGCCTCTACATGATCTGCGTTCCCGTCACGATGGCGCTGAGCGGGATCGTGCCGTGGTGGTTCGTCGCCGTCCTGCTGGCCCGCGACGGGCTGCTGGCCGCGACGCTGCCGCTGCTGTGGAGCCGCGGGTTGTCCGCGCTGCCCGTGACCTACATCGGCAAGGCCGCCACGTTCGCGTTGATGTCCGGCTTCCCGCTGGTCCTGCTGGGGACCTGGGACGCGCTGTGGAGCCGGGTCGTCGGGGCCTGCGGCTGGGCGTTCCTGATCTGGGGCATGTACGCCTACCTGTGGGCGTTCGCACTGTACGTGGTGCAGATGACCATGGTCATCCGGCGGGTGCCCAGGCTCAAACACGAGCCCTCCCGGCCCCAGAGGACGCGGCATGGCTGACCCGGACCGCCTGCTCGGCGGCTACGACCCCAATGCCGGCCGCAGCGCCCACGTGGCGTCGCGCCCGCAGCTGATTCCGGTGCCCTCGCTGCTTCGCGCCCTGCTCTCGGAGCACCTGGATCCCGGTTACGCCGCGGCCGCAGAAAGGCGTCGCGACGCCGACCCGCCCGGGGCGCGCGCACGCGCCTTCGGCTGGCTGTGGCAGGCGCTGGCGGCGCTGCTCATCGCGACGGTCTTCGCCGCCGCGGTCGCGCAGGCCCGCTCGGTCGCCCCCGGCGTGCGTTCGGCGCAGCAGCTCCTGCTGGGCAACGTGCGGTCGACCGAGACCACCGCCGCCAGGCTCGCCCAGCGGCGCAGCGAGCTGTCCGCCCGCGTCGACGACGTGCAGCGCCGCGCGCTGGCCGACGACGCCGAAGGGCAGCGGCTGCTGGCGCGTCTGGACGCGCTCGGCCTGGCCGCGGCCAACCGGGCGGTCATCGGCCCCGGCCTGAAGGTGATCGTGACGGATCCCGGTGCCAGCCCCAACCTTTCCGACGTGTCCAAGCAGCGGGTCAGCGGCAGCAGGCAGATCATCTTGGACCGGGACCTGCAGCTTGTCGTCAACTCGTTGTGGGCCAGTGGCGCCGAGGCGATTTCGGTCGGCGGCGTCCGCATCGGACCCAACGCGACCATTCGGCAAGCCGGCGGGGCGATCCTGGTCGACAACAACCCCACCAGCAGCCCGTACACGATCCTCGCGGTGGGGCCGGCCCGCGCGATGCGGGACACCTTCGACGAGAGCTCCGGCCGGCAGCGCCTCAAACTCCTCGAGGTCTCCTACGGCGTCGTCGTCACCGTGGACGCGGCCGACGGGCTGACACTGCCCGCCGGATCGATCCGCGATATCAAGTTCGCCAAACAGATTGGGCCACAGTGAGAAAAGTCCTCTCTCATCCGCTCACCCGGCGCTCGCGGACGGGAAATCGGGCATGATCGGCATCGCGGCGCTGGCGATCGGCATCGTGCTCGGCCTGGTTTTCCACCCCGCCGTGCCGGAGGTCGTCCAGCCCTACCTGCCCATCGCGGTGGTCGCCGCGCTCGACGCGGTGTTCGGCGGGTTGCGCGCCTACCTGGAACGAATCTTCGACCCCAAAGTCTTCGTGATCTCGTTCGTGTTCAACGTTTTCGTGGCGGCGCTGATCGTCTACGTCGGTGACCAGTTGGGTGTGGGCACGCAGTTGTCCACGGCCATCATCGTGGTGTTGGGGATCCGCATCTTCGGCAACGCCGCCGCGCTGCGGCGCCGGCTGTTCGGGGCGTGATGGTGAGCGAAGATCCGCCAGACGGCGCCCCCGAAAGTGCTGACGCGGCAAGCCGTTCGCCCCATGGCCGCCACGAGCTGCCGGCCAACCGCCCGCGCCCGCAGATCGGCGCGGTGCGCCGCACGGGGCTGTCGGGGCTGGTCCGCAGCGGCCGCTCCCGGTTCGCGTTCGGAACGTTGGCGACGCTGTTGTGCCTGCTGCTGGGCGTCGCCATCGTCACGCAGGTCCGCCAGAACGAGTCGGGCGACTCGCTGGAGACGGCGCGCCCGGCGGACCTGTTGGTGTTGCTGGATTCGTTGCGCCAGCGCGAGGCCACGTTGAACGCCGAAGTGAGCGAACTGCAGAACACACTGAATTCGCTGCAAGCGTCCGGCAACAACGACCAGGCCGCGATTGCGGCCGCCCAGGCCAAGCTGGCGGCCCTGTCCATCCTGGCCGGCGCGGTGGGGGCCACCGGGCCGGGGGTCACCGTCACCATCGACGACCCCGGTCCCGGCGTCGCGCCGGAGGTGATGCTCGACGTCATCAACGAACTGCGGGCCGCCGGAGCGGAGGCGATGGAGATCAACGACGCACACCAGTCGGTGCGTGTGGGTGTAGATACCTGGGTGGCGGGTATGCCTGGCTCGCTGACCATCGACACCAAGACCCTGTCACCCCCGTATTCGATTCTGGCGATTGGCGATCCACCCACCCTGGCCGCGGCGATGAACATCCCGGGCGGCGCCGAGGACAGCATCAAGCGCGTCGGCGCGCGCATGTCCGTCCGGCAGGCCGACCGGGTGGACGTGACCACCTTGCGACAACCAAAACCGCACCAATACGCTCAGCCCGTCAAGTGAGCACTTCGGTCGACAGAACAGGACTACTCGTGAGCGATATCCCACCCGATTTGCACTACACCGCCGAACACGAGTGGGTTCGCCGAAGCGGGGATGCCACCGTGCGGGTCGGGATCACCGACTTCGCCCAGTCGGCGCTGGGCGATGTCGTCTTCGTTCAGCTGCCCGACGTCGGCGCCGACCTGACCGCGGGCGAATCGTTCGGCGAAGTCGAGTCGACCAAGTCGGTGTCGGACTTGTACGCCCCGGTTTCGGGCAAGGTCGCCGCGGTCAACGCCGACCTGGAGGGCAGCCCGCAGCTGGTCAACTCGGACCCGTACGGCGCGGGCTGGTTGCTGGATGTCGAGGTGTCCGACGTCGCCGCATTGGAGTCGGCCATCTCGTCGCTGCTTGACGCCGAGGCCTACCGCGGAACACTGACCGAATGAGGATTGCTAATCTGCCTGCCAGCCGCGAGCGGTGCGGCGAACCGGCGGGGGAAAGGCGGAAAATCGGTCTTCCGATCGTCGGGTGGGGGCCACATTGCAGACCTATGCGCGGTACCGTCGACAGATCGACACTCGAACCCACCCGTCTTAGTAATCGGCAGTACCGGGCGAATAAACCCAGTAAGCAGCCGGCCGAGCGGCCCGGTCAAACAACGCCACAGCGGCCAGTGAGGAGCAGCGCGTGACGGACATGGACAACGACCAGACCTCTGACGAAGTCACGGTGGAGACGACCTCCGTCTTCCGGGCCGACTTCCTCAACGAACTGGACGCCCCCGCCCAGGCGGGCACCGAGACCGCGGTATCCGGGGTCGAAGGCCTCCCGGCGGGCTCGGCGCTGCTGGTCGTCAAACGGGGACCGAACGCCGGATCGCGCTTCCTGCTCGACCAGCCCATCACGTCCGCCGGCCGGCACCCCGACAGCGACATCTTCCTCGACGACGTGACCGTCAGTCGACGCCACGCCGAATTCAGGTTGGAAAACAACGAATTCAACGTGGTGGATGTCGGTAGCCTTAATGGCACCTACGTCAATCGGGAGCCCGTCGACTCGGCGGTGCTCGCCAACGGCGACGAGGTGCAGATCGGCAAGTTCCGCTTGGTGTTTCTGACCGGGCCCAAGCAGGGTGAGGAAGGAGGATCCGGAGGCTAGTGAGCGCACCCGATAGCCCGGCACTGGCCGGGATGTCGATTGGGGCGGTCCTGGAACTGTTGAGGCCGGACTTTCCCGATGTCACGATCTCCAAGATCCGCTTCCTGGAGGCCGAGGGATTGGTGACGCCCCAGCGCGCCGCGTCGGGCTATCGGAGATTCACCGCGTACGACTGCGCGAGGTTGCGGTTCATCCTGACCGCGCAGCGCGATCACTACCTACCGCTCAAGGTCATTCGGGCGCAGCTGGACGCCCAGCCCGACGGCGAACTGCCGCCGTTCGGCTCGCCCTACGCCGCGCCGCGCCTGGTCTCGGTGGCGGGAATCGGGGAGGCCGACGACGAGCCGGGCGCCGGGCCCAAGTCCGACGCGGCCGCGGTGGCGCCGTCGAGCATTCGGCTCAGTCGTGAGGATCTGCTGGAGCGCTCCGGCGTCGACGGCGATCTGTTGACGGCGCTGCTCAAGGCGGGCGTGATCACCACCGGCCCCGGCGGCTTCTTCGACGAACACGCCGTCGTCATCCTGCAGTGCGCGCGGGCGCTTTCGGAGTACGGCGTCGAGCCGCGGCACCTGCGTGCGTTCCGCTCGGCGGCCGACCGGCAATCCGACCTGATCGCCCAAATCGCCGGGCCGGTAGTCAAAGCCGGCAAGACCGGCGCCCGCGATCGGGCCGACGACCTCGCGCGTGAGGTGGCCGCCCTGGCCATCACCCTGCACACGTCGTTGATCAAATCGGCCGTTCGCGACGTTCTCCATCGCTGAGGACTAGACTTCGTCGATAGCTTGGTTGTCAGCGGCACAGCGGTAATTCGGCGTCGTCGTTGCGCCAAGAACAACGGCGGTCTATGCGGAGGGCAGACACAGATGGGTGAAGTTCGTGTTGTCGGCATTCGCGTGGAGCAGCCGCAGAACCAGCCCGTGTTGTTGCTGCGCGAAACCGACGGCGACCGCTACCTGCCGATCTGGATCGGTCAATCGGAGGCCGCCGCCATCGCGCTCGAGCAGCAGGGCGTCGAGCCGCCGCGCCCGCTGACGCACGATCTGATCAGGGATGTGATTGCCGCGCTTGGTCATTCGCTCAAGGAGGTGCGCATCGTCGACCTGCAAGAGGGCACCTTCTACGCCGACCTGGTTTTCGACCGCAACATCACGGTGTCGGCGCGGCCCTCGGATTCGGTGGCGATCGCGCTGCGCGTCGGCGTCCCGATCTACGTCGAGGAGGCCGTGTTGGCCCAGGCCGGCCTGCTCATCCCGGACGAGAGCGACGAAGAGGGCGGCACCGCCGTCCGCGAGGACGAGGTGGAGAAGTTCAAGGAGTTCCTCGACAGCGTGTCGCCCGACGATTTCAAGGCCACCTAGGCCCCCGCGGGCGTACTACCCTGGACACCGACATCACGGATGCGTCTCAACTGGCATCGGGATGTCGACACGCCTGGCGGATAGCGCCCCCTCTTAGCCCGGCGGCGGCCATACTTTGATCACGACTTAAGGGCGCGGTAGCTATCGAACAGCGTAAGCTCTCTAGCACTCGGGCCTGAGCAAACGTGGCTGCGACCCAGCCACGAGACGCAGCTGGAAACGATAGCGCGATCGGCGAGAGGAAGCACCGTGAGCGAGCAGCCACGCCAAGAACAGCTGGACCTAGCTGACACCGCGACCGCCGCGCCGGAGGTGCCCGTGCAACCCGGGCTGTTTCCCGACGACTCCGTGCCGGACGAGCTGGTGGGCTACCGCGGCCCAAGCGCTTGCCAGATCGCCGGAATCACCTACCGCCAGCTGGACTATTGGGCGCGCACCTCGCTGGTGGTGCCGTCGATCCGCAGCGCCGCGGGCTCGGGCAGCCAGCGGCTGTACTCGTTCAAGGACATCCTGGTCCTCAAGATCGTCAAGCGGCTGCTCGA
The DNA here is from genome assembly GCF_001414075.1 of Mycobacterium sp. UM_11. Taxonomy (NCBI): domain Bacteria; kingdom Bacillati; phylum Actinomycetota; class Actinomycetes; order Mycobacteriales; family Mycobacteriaceae; genus Mycobacterium; species Mycobacterium sp. UM_11. Next base: position 24,399 of record NZ_LATC01000009.1, read on the forward strand.
CACCGGGATCTCGCTGCACAACATCCGGGTCGCGGTCGACCACCTGCGCCAGCGCGGCGTGCAGGACCTGGCCAACATCACGTTGTTCTCCGACGGCACCACGGTTTACGAATGCACGTCGGCCGAAGAGGTCGTCGACCTGCTGCAGGGCGGGCAGGGCGTGTTCGGCATCGCCGTCTCCGGCGCCATGCGCGAGCTCACCGGGGTGATCGCCGACTTCCCCGGCGAGCGGGCCGACGGGGGCGAGTCCATCGCCGCGCCGGAAGACGAGCTGGCGTCCCGCCGCAAGCACCGCGACCGCAAGATCGGTTAAGCGCACCCGCGCCGCCCGGCCGGGTAAACTGGCGCACGCATCGCACTCGTGCGGGAGAGTTCCGTGACGGCCAGTCACGGACGCCGAAGGAGCAACACCTCTCCGCTAACCTCTCAGGCACCCGGACCGCGCGGGTTAACGATGCCTCTGGAAAGCGGTGCCGATCCCCGGCACCCGCCGATGGGGAAAGGCGCGCGGGCAGCACCCCGCGCCGAATCTCTCAGGCGCCCGGCGATCGGGTGAAGACAGAGGGAGAGGACCGCACGTCCTCTGCCTTGTCGACGCCGTAGGAGTTCGCCAGTGCCCGACCAATCAACCTTCGCAGCCCGGCACATCGGGCCGGACGGCCAAGCCGTCGCGACCATGCTTGCCGTCATCGGCGTCGATTCGCTCGACCAGCTGGCGGCCAAGGCCGTCCCCGCCGGCATCCTCGACAAGCTCACCGGCGGCGGGGCGGCACCCGGGCTGGACGAGCTGCCGCCGGCCGTCACCGAGACCGAGGCGCTGGCCGAGCTGCGGGCGATGGCCGAGGCAAACACGGTGGCCGTGTCGATGATCGGTCAGGGTTACTACGACACGCTCACCCCGCCGGTGCTGCTGCGCAACGTGCTGGAGAACCCGGCCTGGTACACCGCCTACACGCCGTACCAGCCCGAGATCAGCCAGGGCCGGCTGGAGGCGCTGCTGAACTTCCAGACGATGGTGGCCGACCTGACCGGGCTCGAAGTCGCCAACGCCTCGATGCTCGACGAGGGCACCGCGGCCGCCGAGGCCATGACGCTGATGCACCGCGCGACCCGCGGCACGTCGAACCGGCTGGCCGTCGACGCCGACCTGTTCGCCCAGACCGCGGCCGTGCTGGCGACGCGGGCGCGGCCGCTGGGCATCGAGATCGTCACCGCCGACCTGAGCGCGGGCCTGCCCGACGGCGACTTCTTCGGCGTCATCACGCAGCTGCCCGGCGCGAGCGGCCGGATCACCGACTGGGCCGCGCTGGTGCAACAGGCGCACGACCGTGGCGCGCTCATCGCCATCGGCGCCGACCTGCTGGCGTGCACGCTGATCACGCCGCCGGGCGACATCGGTGCCGACGTCGCGTTCGGCACGACCCAACGATTCGGTGTGCCAATGGGATTCGGCGGTCCGCACGCCGGTTACCTGTCCGTGCACTCCAAACACGCCCGGCAGCTGCCGGGCCGGCTCGTCGGCGTGTCGCTGGATGCCGACGGCTCCCCGGCCTACCGGCTGGCGCTGCAGACCCGCGAGCAGCACATCCGCCGGGACAAGGCGACCAGCAACATCTGCACCGCCCAGGTGCTGTTGGCGGTGATGGCCGCGATGTACGCCAGCTACCACGGCGCCGACGGGCTGGCCGCGATCGCCCGCCGGGTGCACGCCCACGCCGAGGCGATCGCCGCGGCGCTCGGCGACGCGCTGGTGCACGCCACCTTCTTCGACACCGTGCTGGCCCAGGTCCCGGGTCGCGCGGACGAGGTGGTGGCCGCGGCCAAGGCGAACGGCGTCAACCTGTGGCGTGTCGACGCCGACCACGTCTCGGTCGCCTGCGACGAGGCCACCACCGACGCCCACGTGGCGGCGGTGCTGGAGGCGTTCGGGGTCGCGGCGGCCGAGCCGGCAGGCGTCGACATCGCGACCCGCACGTCGGAGTTCCTGACCCATCCGGCGTTCACGCAGTACCGCACCGAGACGGCGATGATGCGGTACCTGCGCACGCTGGCGGACAAGGATATCGCCTTGGACCGCAGCATGATTCCGCTCGGCTCCTGCACCATGAAACTCAACGCCGCCGCGGAGATGGAGCCGATCACCTGGCCCGAATTCGCGCGCCAGCACCCGTTCGCCCCGGCGTCCGACACGCCCGGGCTGCGCCGGCTGATCAGCGACCTTCAGGCCTGGCTGGTGCGGATCACCGGGTACGACGCCGTGTCGCTGCAACCCAACGCCGGCTCGCAGGGCGAGTACGCCGGTCTGCTGGCCATCCACGACTACCACACCAGCCGGGGCGAACCGCACCGCAACATCTGCCTGATCCCGTCCAGCGCGCACGGCACCAACGCGGCATCGGCGGCGCTGGCCGGCATGCGGGTGGTCGTGGTGGCCTGCCACGACAACGGTGACGTCGACCTGGATGACCTGCGCGCCAAGGTGACTCAGCACGGCGACGAGCTGTCCACGCTGATGATCACCTACCCGTCCACCCACGGCGTCTACGAGCACGACATCGCCGAGATCTGCGCGGCCGTGCACGACGCCGGCGGCCAGGTGTACGTCGACGGCGCCAACCTCAACGCGCTGGTCGGCCTGGCCCGGCCCGGAAAGTTCGGCGGCGACGTCAGCCACCTGAACCTGCACAAGACGTTCTGCATCCCGCACGGCGGCGGGGGACCGGGTGTGGGGCCGGTGGCGGTGCGCGAGCACCTGGCCCCGTTCCTGCCCGGGCACCCGCACGCCCCGGAATTGCCGCAGGGTCATCCGGTGTCCTCGGCGCCCTACGGCTCGGCCTCGATCCTGCCGATCAGCTGGGCCTACATCAGGATGATGGGCGCCGACGGCCTGCGGGCGGCGTCGCTGACCGCCATCGCGTCGGCCAACTACATCGCCCGCCGGCTCGACGAGTACTTCCCGGTGCTATACACCGGGGAGAACGGCATGGTCGCCCACGAATGCATCCTGGACCTGCGGCCGATCACCAAGTCCACCGGCGTGACCGTCGATGACGTCGCAAAGCGGTTGGCGGACTATGGTTTTCACGCACCGACGATGAGCTTCCCGGTGGCGGGCACGCTCATGGTGGAGCCCACCGAGAGCGAGACGCTGACCGAGGTCGACGCCTTCTGCGAAGCGATGATCGCCATCCGGGGTGAGATCGACCGGGTGGGTTCGGGGGAGTGGCCGGTCGACGACAACCCGCTGCGGGGCGCGCCGCACACGGCCGAGTGCCTGCTGGTCACCGACTGGGAGCACCCGTACACGCGTGAAGAGGCCGCCTACCCGCTGGGCAAGGCCTTCCGGCCAAAGGTGTGGCCGCCGGTGCGGCGCATCGATGGCGCCTACGGGGACCGCAACCTGGTGTGCTCGTGCCCGCCGGTGGAGGCGTTCGCCTGACCGGCTAGCCGAATCGCTCGACGATCGCCGCCGCGATCTGATCCGGCGCGTCCTCCTGGATGAAGTGCTTGGCGTGGGGCAGTTCGACGACGACGTGGTCGGGGAACGCCGCGCGCATGCGCGGGATGTTGGGACCCGGCCGGAAGGCGAAGTCCTTCATGCCCCAGACGAACAGGGCCGGTTTGGTGCCCAGCTTGTCCGGCACCTCCCGGGCGAGCCGCGCCAGCAGCGGGCCCGCGGCCAGGATCTGCTTGGGCATCTCGGCGACGCCCCTGCGGGCGTCCGGGTTGGGCTGCACCGCGCGGTAGTGCGCCATCACCGCGTCGCTGGGGCGGTGCGCGGTTCCGGCCGGGACCAAACGCTCGACGAAGAAGTTGCGCTGCAGGATCGCGTATTGCAGTGGCGGGCTGGACATCACGCGGCTGAACATCTTCGTGGTGAATTCCGACGTCGGCCAGAACCAGGTGTTGCCCAGGATGACGCCGCGCACCCGCTCGGCACGCTGGACGGCGACCGCCATGCTGATGGGCCCACCCCAGTCCTGGCCCATGGTCAGGTAGCCGTCCAGGCCGAGATGGTCGACGAACTCGCCGACCACCCGGGCATGCTCCTCGATCGTGTAGCCGAACGCGGCCGGCCGATCCGAAAGGCCGAACCCGAGGTAATCCGGTGCGATGCAACGGAAGCGGTCGCGCAGCGCGATGACGATGTTGCGGTACAGGAAGCTCCACGTCGGGTTGCCGTGATACAGCAGGATCGGCGGCCCGTCACCCTCGTCGAGGTAGTGCATGCGGCCTTGTGAGCTGTCGAACCAGCGCGACTGGAACGGATACAGCCGGGGGTCGGGGGTGAAGGCGATGCTCATGTCCGGCGGTCGAGCCGTCAGTACCGGCCGAAGGCCAGGGCGACGTTGTGGCCGCCGAACCCGAACGAGTTGTTGATGGCGTACCGGTAGTTGCCGCGCCGGGGATCGCCCGCCACCACGTCCAAATCGATTTCCGGGTCGAGGTTTTCCAGGTTCAGCGTCGGCGGGACGATCTGATCGCGCAGCGCCAGCACGGTCAGGATGGACTCCACCGCGCCGACCGCGCCGACCGAATGGCCCAGGGCGGACTTGGGCGCGTACACCGCCGGCTTGTTGCTGCCCAGCGCGTTGTTGATCGCCTTGCCCTCGGCCAGGTCACCGATCTGGGTGCCGGTGGCATGGGCGTTGACGTGGTCGATGTCGCCGGGCGTGAGGCCCGCGAGCTGGATGGCGCGCGTCATCGCCTGGCCGGCACGGTTGCCGCTCGGGTCCGGCGCCACCATGTGGTAGCCGTCGGACGTCACGCCGGCCCCCATCAGCCGGGCCAGGATGCGCGCCCCGCGCGCCTTGGCGTGCTGCTCGGTTTCGAGCACCATCAGGGCGCCGGCCTCGCCGAACACGAAGCCGTCGCGGTCCTTGTCGAACGGGCGGCAGGCCCCGGCCGGATTCGCGTTGTTCGTCGACATCACGATCCGCATGTTCGCGAAGGCGGCGATGGGCACCGCCTCGATCCTGGTCTCGACGCCCCCGCAGATCGCGACGTCGGCCTCCCCGAACGCCATCGCCTGCCAGGCCCGGGCGATGGCCTCGGAACCGGACGCACACGCCGACACCGGCGTCATCACACCGGCCCGGGCCCGTCGTTCCAGCCCCACCGCGTTGGCGGCCGCGTCGGGCATGTACTTGCTGACGGCCAGCGGCGAGACCGCCTTCACGCCCCGGGCGCGCAGGGTGTCGCGGGTGAAGACCAGTTCCTCGCCGGAGCCGAAACCGGTGCCGATGGACACCAGCACCCGGTTGGGGTCGACCTCGGGCGAGCCGGCATGGTCCCAGGCCCGCCGGTTGACGATGGCGGACATTCGGGCCAGGTAGCCCGTCCTGCGCAGCTCGGCGGGGTTCAGTTCGCTGTCGAACTCCTCGAGCAGGTGCCCGCCGATGCGAACCGGGAGGTCGAATTCCTCCACGAACGGGTCATCGAGTTCGCGGATCCCACTTTGGCAGTCGAGGAGCAACTTCCAGGTGGTCTCGGCATCGGTGGCCAACGCGGTGGTCATCGCGAACCCGGTCACGACGATGTCCGGAAGCGCTTGCCCAGTAACCAGATTCGTCATTGCTGTCGCGGTCATCCTTTCGCAGCGTCACCCCGGCCGTGTTCGCGGACGCGCGTGTTGGCAGGTCACCCTCCCCAAGTGAGAAGGAAGGCGCCCGACCCGAACCATCGCACCGCTCCCCATAGCGTTGGCCGTGGCATCAACCTCGGTCGAGCCTAGCGCCAAGTTGGGATTCCGAGCCGAAACACCCCGCCGCAACCTTCGCTTGCCGGTCCGTACCCGAGCCTATCCCCGGCCTCAGCCCAGGAAGGCGTTGATGGCCGCGGCGAGGTCGGGGGACGCCGAGCTGGCCAGATTCTGGTAGCCACCACCGCTGAGCTGGGCGACCGCCTCCCAGGTTGCGCGGTCCGGGTCGCCGCCGAAGTCGATGACGTTCACCGCGATCGGCTTGGCCGGGTCGGCGCTCTTGCGGATGAAGTCCTGCAGGCCGGGGCCGTCGAGGGTCTGGTCGGTGTGCGGGCCCGCCGTGATGACCAGGATCGAGTTGGTCTGGCCGGCGCGGTAGTTGGCCTGCAGGTCCTGGTAGATCATCCGCAGGGTGGTGAAGGACACCGCGCCACCGGCCGAGGAGTATTGCTTGTCCAGCGCGGCCGTCAGCGCCGTCGACCTCGGCTGGCCGTTGACCGGGTCTCCGAGCGGGCCGCCGGGCACCTCCGAACGCCCCTCGTGGCCGTCGAACGTCCACAGGCCGACCACTGCGGTCGGCGGCAACGCCCTGATCTTGTCCTGAAGTGCGCCAATCACATTCGCCAGCCGGGACTTGCCGCCTTCCTGGCCGGGCATGGACTGGTCGAGCATGATGGTCGCGGCCAGTCCGCTCGACGGGGCGGCCATGGCCTCGGCCAGCGTCGCGCGCATGGCCTCGTCACCCACCGACAGCGCCGCGGGCAGCGCCGGGAACGAGGTGACCGGGCTGCTGGGCGGGGAGACGCCGTTGACCCGGAAACCGGCCTTGGCCAGCTTGGCGAGTTGATCCGGCTTGTGCATGAAGCGGGCGAACTCGCTGGCCGCCGAGGTCTGGTCCTTGGTCAGCCAGGACCCGCTGAGCAACACGGTGGGATAGTCGGCGACCGGCGCCGGCCCGGACGGGATCCAGGAAGCCAACGCGCCCTTGGCGTTTGGCAACGTCTGGCCGCGCTGGAACTGCTGCTGCTCGGTGGTGATCACGGCGTGCACCGGCGCGCTCGCCGCGTCAGGGTGCCCGATCAGGATGTCCATCGCCTCGGTCAGCGAGTTGTTCGCCAGCTTGGGTTGCGCGCCCAGCACCGCGCGCACCGCGCCGGTACCCTGCGTCGCGGGGCTACCGGGAGGCGCCGCGGCGGCCGCTATCGCTTCCCCGGCCAGGAACCCGGCGTCACCGTTGCCGCTCATCGGCACGGCCAGCCGCAGCGACCCCCACGCCGGCAGGTTCACGCCGGCCAGCCCGTTCGGGTTGGTCTGCAGCCCGGGCAGCGCCGCCCAGGTCTGGTTGCCGAGCGCCTGCTGCAGCTCGGGCCGGACGGCCAGCACCACCGGCGACGTCACCAGCGAGCGGCTGTCGGTGATCGTTTTCTGCGCCGTGGCCCCGGCGAGCCGGGCGGCCGAGATCGAGCTTGCCGGGATCCACAACGCCGGCTGTCCGCCCAGCTCGGCGGGCCACTTGCCGATGAATCCGTTGAGCACCGCGTCGGAGGCGGCCGGTTTGACGCTGACCGCCACGCAGTGGTCGCCGATCGGGCCGGCGGTAGCGTTGTAGCTTTCCGCGAACTGTTGCACCGAATCGGCGATCGACGGGTCGGCGATCACCGCGACCGTCTCCTTGCCGCCCACGCAGCCCCCGGCGGCCTTGTGCGAGCGGTTGGACAGCGCGTCGCCGAAGAAGCTCCACAGGATCACGCTGCCCACCACCACGACGACGGCGACCAGCGCCACGATCACGCCGATGCTGACACCCCGCCGCCCGCCCTCGCTGCGGTGGCCGCCGCGCCAATCGCCGAGCCCGCGGTGGCCGCGGGAAAACAGCGAGGGCGACGAGGCCGGCGGTTCCGCGCTCGACGGGCCGGGCTGCCGGGGCGGGAACTCCGGGTAGTCGTCGGCGGTGCCGCCCTCGAACTCGTCGCCGGCGGCATAGGGTTCATCCTCGGCGGGGAAGTCATCGTCGCCGCGGAAGTCATCGTCGGCGGGATAGTGCCCCTCGTCCGAGTAATCCTCGGTGACGTCGTCGCGCTGCTGGTCGTCCGCCTCGCCGTCGTCGTACGGCTCGTCGACGGAGTCGTCAGGGTCGGGCAAACTGTGCCTACCCATAGCGGTGTCCGTCGCCTTTCCGTCGATGAAGCCGAGCTGTTGTGAATCCGCCGCTGATCTTAGTCATCGGCGGCGTCGATGCGCCGCGAGCCCGATGCGGGCACGGGCTCAATCTCACCGCGCCGCGCGGGCCTTGGCTTCGCGCCGGCGACGATGCAGGATCGGCTCGGTGTAGCCGTTGGGCTGCTGCGTGCCGGTCAGGATCAGGTCCTGGGCGGCCAGGAACGCCAGGCTGTCGTCGAAGTTGGGCGCCATCGGCTGGTACGCCGCATCCTTGGCGTTCTGCTCGTCCACCAGCGGCGCCATCCGCTCCAGGCTGGCGCGCACGTCCTCCTCGGTGATCACACCGTGCCGCAGCCAGTTGGCCAGCAGCTGGCTCGAAATCCGCAGCGTGGCACGGTCTTCCATGAGCGCCACGTCGTGGATGTCGGGCACCTTCGAGCAGCCGACGCCCTGGGCGACCCAGCGCACCACGTAGCCCAGGATCGACTGGCAGTTGTTGTCGACCTCCTCGCGGATCTCCTCGGGCGCCCAGGCCAGTTCCTTGGCCAGCGGGATGGTCAGCAGCTCGTCGATGTTGGTGCGCTTCTTGCCCGCCAGCTCCTCCTGGACGGCGCCCACGTCGACGTAGTGGTAGTGCATCGCGTGCAGGGTGGCCGCCGTCGGCGAGGGCACCCACGCGGTGGTGGCGCCGGCCTTGGGCTGGCCGATCTTCTGCTCGACCATGTCGGCCATCAGCTCGGTCATCGCCCACATGCCCTTGCCGATCTGGGCCTTGCCCTTGAACCCGGCGGCCAGCCCGATGTCGACGTTGGCGTCCTCGTAGGCCTTGATCCAGGTGCTGTTCTTCATCGCACCCTTGCGGATCATCGGGCCGGCTTCCATCGAGGTGTGGATCTCGTCACCGGTGCGGTCCAGGAAGCCGGTGTTGATGAACACCACCCGGTCGGCCGCGGCCTTGATGCACGCCTTGAGGTTGACGGTGGTGCGCCGTTCCTCGTCCATGATGCCGACCTTGAGGGTGGCCTGCGGCAGGCCCAGGACGTCCTCGACGCGGCTGAACAGCTCGCAGGTGAACGCGACCTCGTCGGGACCGTGCATCTTGGGCTTGACGATGTAGATGGATCCGGTGCGGCTGTTGGCCAGCGGGCCGTTGTCGGAGCCGGTCTTGAGCCCGTGGATCGCGGTCAGGCCGGTGAACAGCGCGTCCATGATGCCCTCGAACACCTCGTTGCCCTCGGCGTCCACGATCGCGTCGTTGGTCATCAGGTGGCCCACGTTGCGGACGAACAACAGGCTGCGGCCGGGCAGGGTCAGCTGGCCCTCACCGTCGGGCGTGGTGTAGGTGCGATCCTGGTTGAGCACCCGGGTGAAGCTCTTGCCGTCCTTGGCGACCTCCTCGGACAGGTCGCCCTTGTTCAGGCCGAGCCAGTTGCGGTAGCCGAGCACCTTGTCGTCGGCGTCGACGGCGGCCACCGAGTCCTCGAAGTCCATGATCGTGGTGACCGCGGATTCCAGCACCACGTCCTTGATGCCGGCGCGGTCGGTCTTGCCGATCGGCGATTCCGGGTCGAGAAGGATCTCGATGTGCAGGCCGTGGTTGACCAGCAGCACCGACCAGTCGGGGGAGCCGAGCTCGCCGGTGTAGCCGGCGAACTTCTCCGGGCTGGCCAGGCCGACGGAGCCGTCACCGGTCGCCACCTTCAGCTGCCCGTCGTCGACGGACAGGCCCGTCGCGTCCGCCCAGGAGCCGGACTCCAGCGGCACGGCCTCGTCGAGAAACTTGCGCGCGTAGGCGATGACCTTGTCGCCGCGAACCTTGTTGTAGCCGGTGCCCTTTTCGGCGCCGTCGTCCTCCGGGATCACGTCGGTGCCGTACAGGGCGTCGTACAGCGAGCCCCAGCGCGCGTTCGCGGCGTTCAGCGCGAAGCGGGCGTTGAGCACCGGCACCACCAGCTGGGGGCCCGCGGTCGTGGTGATCTCGTCGTCGACACCGGAGGTGGTGATGGTGAAGTCTTCGGGTTCGGGCAGCAGGTAACCGATTTCGGTGATGAACTGGCGGTACGCCTCGACGTCGAACGGCTCGATGACGCGTTGGCGGTGCCACTTGTCGATCTGGGCCTGCAGCTCGTCGCGCCGGCGCAGCAGATCCTGGTTCTTGGGCGTGAGGTCGGTGACGACTTTGTCGACTCCGGCCCAGAAGCTGTCCGCGTCGATGTCGGTGCCGGGCAGGGCCTCGTTGTTCACGAAGTCGTAGAGCACTCGGGCGACGCGCAGGTTCCCCGCCGACACGCGATCAGTCATGTTTCTCCTCCATAATGAAGCCTCTTCAAGCCGCCATTGGCTCGGAGCGGCAATGCCTTCAGCGTACCGAGCAGCAGCCTGGTGAGCTTATCCGCCTAACCCGCCACCCCAGGTCAGGCCGCGCTGACAGCTCAAAACCAGGCCGCCGCGGCGGGCCAGGGGATCGTTTTCCAGCAACGCATCCGCGCGCGGGGATCCTGCGCCCTCCAGCACTTTCTTGACTGGCAGCCGATGGAAATCATACGGGCTCTTGCGAATCCGCCTCGGGGACGGCGTACCCCTAAGCCTCGCGCATCGTGCCGACGAGGTCCTCAACCAGGTCTTCCATCGCGACCATCGCCACCACCTCGCCGCCCGCGCCGGTCACCAGCGCCAGATGGCTGTTGCTGCGGCGCATCCGTGACAGCGCGTCGGCCAGCGGCAGCGACTTGGGCAGCCGCGGCAGGGGCCGGACCATCGCCAGGTCGATCACCGTGCGCGGATCGTCACCGAGCGTCAGCATGTCCTTGATGTGCAGGTAGCCGATGAAGTCGCCGGCGGCGTTCGCCACCGGAAACCGCGAGTAGCCGGTCCGGGCCAGGGCCTGCTCGACGGCGCCGATCGTCGGCCCGCTGCCCGGCGCGGCCACCGGCACGGCGTGGACGTCGGCGAGCGGGACGGCCACGTCGCCGACCACCCGGGTGCCGATCTGCAGCGCCCGCGTCAGCCGGGTGTGCTCCTCGCGGTCCAGCAGGCCTTCGGATTCCGATTCGGCGATCATCTCGCTGAGCTCGACGGGGGAGACCGCGATCTCGAGCTCTTCCTTGGGCTCCACGCCCAGCGCGCGGACCACCACGCTGGCGCACTTGTTGTAGAACACGATCAACGGCCGGACGGCTCGCACATAGGCCAGGTAGGCCGGCACCAGCAGCATCGCGGTGCGCTCGGGGCCCGCCAGCGCGATGTTCTTGGGCACCATCTCGCCGAGCAGCACGTGCAGCGTGACCACGATCGCCAGCGCGATGGCGAACGACAGCGTGTGCAGCAGCGTCGGGGGAATGCTGGTCAGGCCCAACGCCGAGCGCAGCAGGCTGGAGACCGCCGACTCACCGATCCGGCCGAGCAGCAGCGACGCGGCCGTGACCCCCAGCTGGGCCCCGGCCAGCATGGCCGGGAGCTGCTCGCCGGCACGGATCACGGTGACCGCCCGCGCCTTGCCCTGTTCGGCCAACGCTTCGAGGCGGTCGCGCCGGGCCGAGATCAGCGAGAATTCCGCCCCGACGAAGAAGGCGTTCACGCCGATCAGCAGGAGCGCCAGGACCACGCCCACGGGATCGCTCATCGTTCCCCCCCGGCCGCCGCGGTCTCGCCGTCACCCCGAAGCTCGATCAGCTCCAGCAGGTCGATGCGGCGTCCCTCCATCCGGATGACGGTCGCTTGCCACCGCAACGCATGGTCCAGCAGCCCGTCGGCGTCCAGGGCCGGCAGCTTGACCGTTTCGCCGGCCACCGGGATGTGACCGAATTCGCGCAGCGCCAGCCCGCCGATGGTCTCGTAGGGCCCCTCCGGGGCGCGGAAGCCGGTGGCGGTGGCCACCTCGTCGATGCGCAGCAGACCCGACACCCGCCAGCCGCTGCCCGCCGCGACCACGTCCGGGGTGGCGTCGTCGTGTTCGTCGCGGACGTCGCCGACGATCTCCTCGATCAGGTCCTCGACCGTCACCATGCCCGCGGTGCCGCCGTATTCGTCGACGACCATCGCGGTCTGCAGGCTGTTGGCGCGGATCTCCGCCATGACGGCGTCGCCGTCCAGCGTCGACGGCACCACGGGAACGGGCCGCGCCACCGTCGTCAGCAGCGTGCGCGCCCGGTCGGCCGCCGGGATGGCCAGCACCTGTTTGACGTGCACGATGCCGACGGTTTCGTCGAGGTCGCCGTCGACGATCGGGAAGCGGGAGAAGCCGGACTCCGCGGCCGCGGCCACCAGGTCGGCGACGGTCTCGTCGGTCTGCAGCGCCACGATCTTCGACCGGGGCGTCATCAGCTCCTCGGCGGTCAGGGTGCCGAACTGCAGCGAGCGCCGCACCAGCGCGGCGGTGGCCGCGTCCAGGGAGCCGCTGCGCGCCGAGGAACGCACCAGCGACAACAGCTCCTGCGGCGACCGCGCCGACCGCAGCTCCTCGGCCGGTTCGATGCCCAGCCGGCGCACGATCCAGTTCGCCGCGCCGTTGGTGAGCCGGATCGCCGGGGTGAACAGCAGCGAGAACAGCAACTGGACGCCGACCACGGCCCGGGCCGTGGACAACGGCCGGGCGACGGCGAGGTATTTCGGGACCAGCTCGCCGAACACCATCGACACCGAGGTGACGATCACCAACGCCACGAACGCCATGATCGCGTCGGCCACCTTGTCGGGAACGCCCATCGCGTCGAACCACGGGTGCGGCAGGTCGGCCAGCATCGGGTCGGTCAGGTAACCGGCCGCCAGGGTGGTCGCCGAGATGCCCAACTGGGCGCCGGACAGCTGGAACGACAGCTTGTGGTGGGCCCGCCGGATCGCGCGGTCCCGGCGCCCGCCGCCGCGGGCGTTGGCCTCCACCGCGCTGCGGTCCAGCGTCGTGAGCGAGAACTCGGCGGCCACGAATATCGCGTTGCCGAAGATGAGCACCGCGATGGCCACGATGCTGAGCGCGGTGACGTTGACGTTCATCGATCACGCCGCCCGCCGGCCGATCGGCCCGCCCGCCTCGGCGGGGAAGGCTCCGCATCGGGCGGCTCGTCCGACGGCTGCCGCCCCCGAAAGCCCATGGCCTGCACGGGTGCCTGCGGCACGTCGATCCTTTCGCTGCGGAGAATCCGGTGCGGACGCGGTCGCCTCCGTCTTTGCTGATTTATGGTAGCCGGATCCGGGCCGCGCCCGGCCGAGCACCGTGTTCGCCGGCGCCCCCACTCGGGGCCCGACCTAAGTTTGGGTTGCCTAACCTTACTTCGGTAGGCTCTGCGCACTATGGTCTCCGAAGCCCCGCCCGAAACCCAACCGGCCCAAGCCCTTCCGCGCGAGCGCGCCGACATCCCCCACGAGATCGCGCGCATCGCCCGGCCGCCGCTGCCCGTGCTGGAGGCGCCCTTCGCGCTGCGCGTCGCGCGGCACGAGGACGCGGGCATGGTGTCGGAGTGGATGAACCGCCCGCACCTGGCGGCGGCCTGGGAATACGACTGGCCCACCCCGCGGTGGGAGCGACATCTGGGTGCGCAGCTGGACGGCACGTATTCGCTGCCGCTGATCGGCGCCGTCCGCAACACGGCGTGCGCTTATCTCGAAGTGTATTGGGGCGCAAAGGATTTGATTTCTCGGCATTACGATGCCCGGCCCTTCGACCTGGGGCTGCACGCCGCGATAGCCGACCCCGCCATGGTGCACCAGGGGCTGGGCGCGACGCTGCTGCCGCGGATCGTCGGCAGCCTGTTCGCCGCGGAGCCCCGGTGCCGGCGCATCATGTTCGACCCCGATCACCGCAACACCTCGGCGCGCCGCGTGTGCGAGTACGTCGGCTGCGCGTTCCTCGGCGAGCACGACACCGGGAACCGGCGCATATCGCTCTACGCGCTGCCCCGTCCGGACGCGTGACGGGGGCCGCTCACCAACCCAGCGGCAGCGGATGCCCTTCGGCGAATCCGGCGGTGGACTGCACCCCGACGACGGCCCGCTCGTACAGCTCGGTCAGGTTGGCGGCGCCGACGTAGGTGCACGTGCTGCGCACGCCCGAGGTGATGTGGTCGAGCAGATCCTCGACGCCGCCGCGATCGGGGTCCAGCTCCATGCGTGATGTCGAAATGCCTTCCTCGAACAGCGCTTTGCGGGCGCGATCGAACGCGGTGTCGGCGGCGCTGCGGGCCACCACCGCCCGCTTGGAGGCCATGCCGTAGCTCTCCTTATAGGGCTGGTCCTCGCGGTCGCGCATCAGGTCCCCGGGCGATTCGTAGGTCCCGGCGAACCACGAACCGATCATCACGTTGGACGCCCCGGCCACCAGCGCCAGCGCCACGTCCCGCGGGTGCCGGACGCCGCCGTCGGCCCACACGTGCCCACCCAATTGCCTTGCTGCCGAGGCGCATTCGACCACGGCCGAGAACTGTGGGCGGCCCACGGCGGTCATCATCCGGGTGGTGCACATCGCCCCCGGCCCGACGCCGACCTTGACGATGTTGGCCCCGGCGCCCAGCAGGTCACGGGTGCCCTCGGCCGAGACGACGTTGCCCGCCACCAGCGGCACGCCGAGTTCCAGCGACGACACCGTGCGGATCGCGTCGAGCGTCTTGACCTGGTGCCCGTGCGCGGTATCGATGACGAGCACGTCGACGCCCGCCTCGACCAGGGAGCGCGCCTTGGCCCCCACGTCGCCGTTGATGCCGACGGCCGCACCCACCCGCAGCCGTCCGGTGCCGTCGACCGCCGGCGTGTAGAGGCCGGTCCGGACGGCCCCGGTGCGGGTCAGCACGCCGGACAGCGTGCCGTCCGAGTTCGTCACCACGGCGACGCCGATCGGGGCGTGCTCGAGCAGGTCGAAGATCTTGCGCGGCTCGGTGCCGGCCGGGGCGGTGACGAAATCGGTGATGGCGACGTCGCGCACCCGGGTGAAGCGGTCCACGCCCAGGCAGCAGGATTCGCTGACCAAACCGATGGGGCGGCCCTCGAAGGCGACGACGGCGACCCCGTGGGCGCGCTTGTGGATCAGCGCCGTCGCGTCGGACACCGAATCGTCGGGCCCCAGCACCACCGGGGTGTCGAGAACCAGGTCCCGGCTCTTGACGAACTCCACGGTCTGCTGCACCGCGGTGATCGGCAGGTCCTGCGGCAGGATGACCAGGCCGCCCCGCCGCGCGACCGTCTCGGCCATCCGCCGCCCGGCCACCGCGGTCATGTTGGCGACCACCACCGGAATGGTGGTGCCCGAGCCGTCGGCGGTGGACAGGTCGACGTCGAAGCGCGAGGCGACCTCCGACCGGTTCGGCATGATGAAGACGTCGTTGTAGGTCAGGTCGTACCCGGGCCGATGCCCGTCCAGGAATCTCATCGCCGTCGCCTGCCCCCTCGTGTCCTCTAGTAGTACCCCGCTAGGCGGGCACTTCGCTGCGGTCCCCGCTCCACAGCGTGTGGAAGCGCTTGGCCGGGTCGTCGTCGATGCGGCCGTAGGTGTGTGCCCCGAAGAAGTCCCGCAGGCCCTGGGTCAGCGCGGCCGGCAGCCGCTCGGTGCGCAGGGCGTCGTAGTAGGACAGCGCGGAGGAGAAACCCGGGATCGGGATGCCTAGGCGCGTGGCGGTCACCACGACGCGACGCCAGCCGTCGATGGCGGCCTCGATCGCGCTGCGGAAGTAGGGCGCGACGATCAGGGACGGCAGGTCGGGGTCCTCGTCGAAGGCGTCCTTGATGCGGTTGAGGAACTTCGCGCGGATGATGCAGCCGCCGCGCCAGATGGTGGCCAGGTCACCCGGCGTGATGTCCCAGTCGTATTCGGCGCTGCCGGCCTGGATCTGGTTGAAGCCCTGGGCGTACGCGATGATCTTCGACGCATACAGGGCCTGGCGGACATCCTCCACGAATTGCTTTGCATCGCTGGGCTTTTCGCCCAGCTGGCCGGACGCCAGCCCGGTGGTGGCCTTGCGCTGGGTCACCGAACCCGACAGCGCGCGGGCGAACACCGCCTCGGCGATGCCGGTGACCGGGACACCGAGGTCCAGCGCCGACTTCACCGTCCAGCGGCCGGTGCCCTTCTGCTCGGCCTCGTCGAGGATGACGTCGACGAGCGGCTTACCCGTCTTGGCGTCGTTCTGACGCAACACTTTTGCGGTGATCTCGACGAGGAAGCTGTCCAGGTCGCCTTTGTTCCACTCGTCGAAGACGTCGGCGATCTCGCCCGCGGTCTTGCCCAGGCCGTCGCGCAGCAGCTGGTAGGCCTCGCCGATCAGCTGCATGTCGGAGTACTCGATGCCGTTGTGCACCATCTTCACGAAGTGGCCGGCGCCGTCGGGCCCGATGTGGGTGCAGCACGGGACGCCGTCGACGTGGGCGGAGATCTCCTCGAGCAGCGGGCCCAGCGACTTGTACGACTCGGCGGGGCCGCCCGGCATGATCGACGGGCCGTTCAGCGCGCCCTCCTCGCCGCCCGAGATGCCGGCGCCGACGAAGTGCAGGCCGCGCTCCCGCATGGCCTTCTCCCGTCGGATGGTGTCGGTGTAGAGGGCGTTGCCGCCGTCGATGATGATGTCGCCTTCCTCCATGGCGTCGGCAAGCTCGTTGATCACCGCGTCGGTGGGGTCGCCGGCCTTGACCATGATCAGCACCCGCCGGGGCTTCTCGAGCGCGTCCAGGAACTCGGCGATGGACTCCGAGCGCACGAAGTTGCCCTCGTCGCCGTGCTCGGACAGCAGCGCGTCGGTTTTCGCGATCGACCGGTTGTGCAGCGCGACGGTGTAGCCGTGCCGGGCGAAATTGCGTGCGATGTTCGAACCCATCACCGCCAGCCCGGTGACGCCGATTTGCGCGGTACCCGTAGTCGAATCGGACGAACTCATGTCATGGCCTCTCACGTCGGTGAACTCTGCCGAAAAGCTTTCCGTCACACTGTGGCACAGCGGGCAGGCGTGCGCCCGGGGTGATCGCTTCGGCGTCGGGTCAGAGGTTGAACAGGCGCCGCAGCTCCGTGAGCCACGGTACGGCCAGCGCGACGGTGGGCACCACGAACACGGCCACCGCGGACAGGTATGCGGCCGCCGACAGCGCCAAGCTGTTGCCGTCCCCGCACAGCCGGCGCACGCGGACCACCGTGCTGGGGCCGCCGGCGGCCAGCGCGCCCGACGGCGCGCGCCCTGACGCGCAGGCAACCAGCGCGCGCGCCAGGGGAGTGCGACCCGCCGCGCGCACGGCGGCGTCGTCGGCGAGCAGCTCGACGAGGAGCTTCACCGCGCCGAGCGCGTTCGCGCTGCGCACCAGCCGCGGGAAGGCGGCGTGCACGGCGGTGAAAGCCTCCAGGACGAGGTCGTGCCGGGCGCGCAGGTGGGCCCGCTCGTGGCTGAGGATCGCGGCGACCTCGGCATCGGCGAGCGCGCTCAGCGCGCCCTCGCTGACGACCACCCGGCTACGGACGCCGGGGAGGCAGTAGGCGAGCGGCTGCGGAACGTCCAACACCCGGAGGTCGCGGGTGCGGGCGCAGGGCCGGGGGAGCGCCCCGTCGTGCCCGTGGCCGACCAGATCGACCACCATGCGGTGATGGGCCCGCCGGCGCCGGTTGACGATGGCGACCCGGACGACGGCGACCATCAAGCGGGCGCCGACCAGCACCGTCAGGGCGAACACGCTGATGTAGGCGGCCCACAGCGGCCACCCGAGCCGGCCGGCCGCGCCGACGATGCTGGCCGTGGGCCGCCCGTCGGGACCCGGCATCAACAGCCGAGTGGCGATCGCGATGCCGGCGCTGAACGCCGAGAGGACCGCGGCCAGCGCGATGGCCTGCCACAACACCATCGCGGCGCGCGGAGCGCGCAGCGGCCAGCTCGCGCGTGCCAACAAGGCCGGCACCGGGCCGACCAGCAGCACCGCGAGGATGGTGAAGGCCAGCGCGGACACGCTGCCAGTCTCCCTCAGTCCTCCGTCGACGCGCCAGCGGATGGCGCGTGATCGCGTTGATTGGCCTCGAGCTCGGCCAGCGCCCGCCGCAGGGCGTCCGCCTCGTCGGCGCCCACCCGCTCGACGAAGTGCACCAGCGCGGCCTGCCGGCCGCCGGAGTCTTCCGCCTGGGCGAGGGCGTCCACCATCAGGCCGGCGACCAGTTCGTCGCGGCCGTGCACGGGCGCGTAGCGGTGCGCGCGGTCGTCGCGAATCTGGGAGACCAGGTTCTTCTTGGCCAGCCGTTGCAGGACGGTCATGATCGTCGTGTAGGCAAGGTCGCGTCGCGCGGACAACGCGTCATGGACCTGCCGGACCGTTTGAGGCTCGGGCATGGACCACAAGTGATCCATCACCGCGCGTTCCAGATCCCCCAGTCGGGTCAGTTTCGCCATAGTGCGTTCTCTCCTGAGCGTCGACATCATCGTACTCCGCGTTACTACCGACCGTCGTACCGAAGCGGCCCCCGCGCCAGCGAGTAGATGCTTGCGAAATTAGGGCAGCCTTGCCTATGCTAACCGGGTCGAGCGAACTACGACCGCGGCAGAGTCCTGAGGGCTGCAGTGACCCCCGGTCTACTCGATCGGCGAGCCCCGTGCCCAGCGGCACGGGGCTCAGCCGTTTCCGGGCGATGGTGTAAACACAGAACGTGCCACAGCCGCCGACCATGCCACCGGATTTCACCGCGCCCTTCGATCAGGAGATCGGGCTGCAATTCACCGAACTCAGCCCCGACGGCGCCCGGGCGCAACTCGAGGTCACCCCCAAGCTGCTGCAGCCGATGGGCCTGGTGCACGGCGGTGTCTACTGCTCGATCATCGAGAGCATGGCCAGCGTGGCGGCCTACACCTGGCTCGCCACCCGTGGCGGCGGCAACGTCGTCGGCGTCAACAACAACACCGACTTTCTGCGTTCCATCGGCTCGGGCATGGTCTACGGCGCCGCCGAGCCGATCCACCGGGGCCGGCGCCAGCAGCTGTGGCTGGTCACCATCACCGACGACGACGGCAAGGTGGTGGCCCGCGGCCAGGTGCGGCTGCAGAACCTCGAGGCGTAGCCGAGGCGGCCGGTTAGCTCGCGCGCCTGGTGGTCGCCGGGCGCTTGGCCTCCGCCGCGAGCACCGCCAGTTGTTCGAGGCGGGTGCGGGCGAAGGCCTGCTGCTCGGTGATGGTCAGCTGGCCGCGGCGGGTGCTCAGGAACGTGACCGTCCACGACAGCAGCGTGCTGACCTTCGTCTTGAACCCGACCAGGTAGACCAGGTGCAGCACCAGCCACATCAGCCAGGCGATGAAGCCGCTGAACTCCAGCGGGCCGACCTTGGCCACGGCGGAAAACCGCGAGACGGTGGCCATGGAGCCCTTGTCGAAGTACTGGAACGGCTCGCGCTCCGCCGGGTCCGCGCCGCCCAGTTCGGCCTTGATCGTGCCGGCGACGTACTTGGCGCCCTGAATGGCGCCCTGGGCCACGCCCGGAACGCCCTCGACGGCGGCCATGTCGCCGATCACGAACACGTTCGGGTGTCCCGGGATCGACAGGTCGGGCAGCACCTTGACCCGGCCCGCCCGGTCGAGTTCGACCGACGACTGCTCGGCCAGGTCCCGGCCGAGCCCGCTGGCCTGCACGCCGGCGGACCACACCTTGCAGGCGGACTCGATGCGCCGGACGGTGCCGTCGGAGTCCTTGACCGTGATGCCGTTGCGGTCGACGTCGGTGACCATCGCCCCCAGCTGGATCTCCACGCCCATCTTCTCCAGTCGGGCCCGCGCCCGCGTCCCCAGCTTCTCGCCGAACGGCGGCAGCACGGCCGGGGCGGCGTCGAGCAAGATCACCCGCGCCCTGGTGGAGTCGATGCCCCGGAAGGAGCCCTTCAGCGTGTGGGCCGCCAATTCCGCGATCTGCCCGGCCATTTCGACGCCGGTCGGGCCGGCGCCGATGACGGTGAACGTCAGCAGCTTGGCCCGTCGCTCCGGATCACTCGACCGCTCGGCCTGTTCGAACGCGCTCAAGATCCGTCCGCGCACCTCGAGCGCGTCGTCGATGGACTTCATGCCGGGCGCGAACTCGGCGAAGTGGTCGTTGCCGAAGTAGGACTGGCCCGCACCGGCGGCGATAATCAAGCTGTCGTAAGGGGTTTCGTAGGTGTGGCCGAGCAAATCGGAAACGACGAACTTCCCGGCCAGATCGATGTGCGTGACGTCGCCGAGCAGCACCTGAACGTTGCGCTGCCTGCGCAGGACGACGCGGGTGGGCGGGGCGATGTCGCCTTCGGACACGATGCCGGTCGCCACCTGGTACAGCAACGGCTGGAACAGGTGATGGGTGGTGCGGGCGATCAGCTTGATGTCGACGTTCGCGTGCTTGAGTTTCTTTGCCGCGTTGAGGCCACCGAAGCCCGAACCGATGATGACGACCTGGTGGCGACGATCGGTTCCAGCTGTGGTTTCTGGTGGGGGGCTCATGTTTCCACTGCTCCTGACGGGGGCTTCTGGACACGCGACTGTTGTTAGCCACAACGCTAGTCAGGCGGGTACCCGGAAACCTAGTTGATACCCCTGTGTTGTTTGCAACACTAACGGTGTACGGCGGCGAAAACCCTGGTGGGCAACGGGTGCTGTGGCGCAGTTATCACCGCGCCGCCGTCACTGGCTGGAGCCTTCTCCCGCGCAGTGGTCGTGGCCCTGAGCGATGGTTCCGCCGGGGGCGCGGCCGAGCGCTGCCGCCTCCGCCTCCTCCCGCGTCGGACCCCAGCCGCCGAAGTATCGGGTCTTGGCCGCGTTGACCGCGAGCGCCAGGCAGCCACCCTCGCCGCTGGCCAGCAGGCGGCAGTCGCTGATGCTCTTGCGGCAGGTGTCCATCACCGCCTTCTCGGCCGCGCCCTGATTGGCCGCCCCGTCGGCGATCTTGATCTGGCCGGTGGAGTCCGAGATCGCCATCGCGATCCAGTTGTTGTCGGCGTGCGCGATCGGCGGCGCGGCAAACGCCACACCGGCCGCGATCGCCGCCACGGCTCGTCTCTTCATGGCCCGCCCGGCCCTTTTCTTCCGCGCTGCACCCGGTGGCGCAGGTAAACGCTGCTACACCGAAGTATTACCGCGGCGGGGCCAATTCGCGACCCCAGGGCAGCGGGCTACAGGCCGACGGCCGGGCGCAGCGCCTCACCCACCGCGGCGATGACGCCGGGGGTGTAGAAGGGCAGGTTGATGATCACGCCGTCGATGCCGGCGTCGACCACCTTGGTCTTGATCTGGTCCGCCACCGAGTCGGGGCTGCCGACCACCATGCGCTGGGTCATCTCCGCCGGAACCTGATCGGGTTTCGCGTTCTCGTCGACCAGCACCGTCGTCAGCGTGCTGGTCTCCAGCGTCGCCGGGTCGCGGCCGATGTCCTCGCAGCGCCGCCGCACGACCTCCAATTTGCCTGGCAGCTCGTCGAATCCGGCGATGACGTTCAGGTGGTCGAAGTGGCGCGCGGCGAGCGGGATCGTCTTCTTCTCACCGCTGCCGCCGATCATCAGCGGAATGTGGTCGCGGAAGCGGGGATTCGCGAGCGCCTCGCGCACTTGGTACCACTTGCCCGAGAAGGTGGGCCGCTCGCCGGAGATCATCGGCAGGATGATCTGCAGCGCCTCCTCGAGCCGGTTGAACCTGTCGGTGAAGGTGCCGAATTCGAATCCCAGTTGGTCGTGTTCGAGTTCGAACCAGCCGGTGCCGATGCCCAGGATCGCGCGACCCTGGCTGACCACGTCGAGGGTGGTGATCGTCTTCGCCAGCAGCGCCGGGTTGCGGTAGGTGTTGCCGGTCACCAACGTGCCCAACTGAACTCGTTCGGTGGCGGTGGCCAGCGCGCCCAGGGCGGTGTAGGCCTCCAGCATCGGCTGGTCGGGATCGCCGAGCATGGGGAGTTGGTAGAAGTGGTCCATCACGAAGACCGAATCGAAACCGGCCGCCTCGGCCTCGCGGGCCTGGGCCGCAACGGTGGGGAAGAGCTGCTCCACCCCGGTGCCGTAGGAGAAGTTGGGAATCTGCAGACCGAGTCGAATTGCCACGCGATCTACCGTAGTGCGGCGCCGCGCGCGACGATACGGCTCGACCGGTGATTACGCCCTCAGCCGAATTGCGCGAGCGCGCCGTGGCTGACGTGCAGCGTCTGGCCGGTGATGTGCCGGGCCGCCGGGGTGGTGAGGAACAGCGCCAGCCGGGCCACCTCGGCGGCGACCGACGGGGGCGTGCGGGACAGGCCGTCGTAACCGGGCTGGGCGCTGCGCCCGCTGGCCACGGCGTTGACCGTGATGCCACGCGTGCCGAAGATGCTCGCCTGCCCGGCGACCCAATTCGACAGCGTCGCTTTGATCGCGGCCTCGACGCTTCCGGCGGGCGGGTTCTCGGGCACCACGCTGATGATCGAGCCGCCCGAGCGCAGGTGGTCGCCCACGGTCTGCACCGTCAACACCGCCGACAGCACGGTGGCGTCCAAGGCGTTCCGCCACGCAGCGGCGGTGTCGGCGAGCGAGTAGGTGCGCGGGTCGCCGGCTTCCCAGGAGGGCGCCGGCACGTTGACGATGGTGTCCAGGTGGTGCGGGAACAGCGCGCGGGCCTCGGTCAGGCTCGCCGCGTCGGTGGTGTCGCAAACGATCGCGTCGACGTCCAGTTCCTTGGCGGCGATCTCCAGGTCGCTGCGCCGCGCCCCCACGAGGGTCACCTTGTGACCGTCATCGCGGAAGCCTTCGGCCACTGTGCGCCCCAGTTCGGTGTCTCCGCCGGTGACCAGTACTTCCACTGCCATGACCTCCTCGTGTTCAACGTTGAACCCAGACCCGGGCAGTTCCGTGTGGCCGACCACCGGACCGCTGAGAGGACCCGCCTGGGATGTCAGCGCGTTATGGCATCAATCTCCTTAGATGTTACTGGACAGTAGCTAGTCGGCGAAATTGTTCGCGCCGCGACGCGCGGATCATTTGCATAACTCTTCGGCCGTCACTTTTCTGCGCCGATTCGGCGGGTAATTGGACCGCATTGGCGGCGGGTTAGGGTGCATCCATGCCTCGGATCGGGTTGCTGGCGGGTTTGGTGTCGACGCTGCTGGCGGCGACCCTCATCGGGTGCGGTTCGAAATCGGCGCCACCGCCCTCGGCGTCGGGGAAGGTGGTGGTATTCGCCGCGGCCTCGCTGAAGCCCGCGTTCACCCAGATCAGTGCGCAGTTCAAGGCGGAAAACGCCGGCAGCGAGGTCGACTTCGAATTCGCCGGCTCCTCCGAACTGGCCACCCAGTTGACGCAGGGCGCGGCCGCCGACGTCTTCGCCTCGGCCGACACCGCGCAGATGGGCACGGTCGCCAGGGCCGGCTTGCTGTCCGGTGACCCGACGAACTTCGCGTCGAACACCCTGGAGATCGTCACGGCGCCGGGCAACCCCAAAAACGTCGGATCGTTCGCCGACCTGGCCAGGCCGGGCGTGGCCGTGGTCGTGTGCCAACAGCCGGTGCCGTGCGGGTCGGCCACCCGCCGCGTCGAGGACAGCACCGGGGTGCGTCTCAACCCGGTGAGCGAGGAGTTGAGCGTGACGGATGTCCTCAACAAGGTCACCACCGGGCAGGCCGACGCCGGGCTGGTCTACGTCACCGACGCCCGCAGCGCCGGGAACAAGGTCACCGCGGTGGCCTTCCCGGAGGCGGCCCGCGCGGTGAACGTTTATCCGATCGCGGCGTTGAAGAAGGCGCCGCAGCCGACGCTGGCGCAACGGTTCGTGGCCATGGTGACGGGTGACGCCGGCCAAAAGATTCTGGCCCAGTTGGGTTTTGCCAAGCCCTGATCAGCGCGGCTATTCGAATTCCGTTCTCGCCCGGTCGATTTGGTCGTAGGCGTAGGTCACGATGTCGGCGATGGTCATCGCCGCGCCCTTGCGAGCCAGCGATTCGTAGGTTTGGTCGCCGAGGACCTTGCGAAGGTCGGCGATCAATTCCGAGAGTTCGGGCAAGGTCGTTGCTGCCATCGGGCTGACCGCCGCCAAACCGGCGATGGTGGCGGCCGGTTCGTAGTGCCCCAGCCGGTTGAGGAACACGGCGAGGACGGCGAGCGCGTTGTACATCATGCCGATGTTGCCCGACTCGTGGTTGTTGCGGATGGCCACGGCGAGGTGATCCACCGCCGCCCCGGGATCCCCTTGCTCGGCCATGAGTCCGGCGGCCCAGTACGGGAATTGGGTCTCGTAGAACCGGTTGCCGCTATCCCGCGCGACGAGCAGACTGCGGCGCAGCGCCGCCAGGGCGCGATCCGGATTGGTGGCCCGGACCGCGTACCCATACGCGAAGAGTGCGTAGGCAAGCACCCATGGATTCCCGGTGGCCTCGGCGGCATCGATAAGGCCGTCCCCCGTTGCCAACGCCTCGTCAGCCGAACCGCAGACGGCCAAAGCGAACACCAGGTTCGCCCTGGCGAACGTGTTGGCGTCCCCACCGCGCCGCACCTGGGCGCGGCACAGCTCGAGATACCGTTCGGGCTGCCCGACGAACAAATACGCGCTGCCCAGAAAGGCCTCGCCGAAGGACGACACCTTGTCGCTGGCGGCGGCGATAACCGTCGCGCCGATTTCGCTGTAGCGCACGGCCTCTTGGTACCGGCCGACCAGAACGGCCAGCGATGCCCCCACGCACACGGCTGCCAGCCGCGGGTGGTCGACGGCACGAAGGGGGCCGACCATTTCTTCGGCCCAGGCGATCGGTTCGTAGTTCTCGAGGAACGGACCAAGCAAGCCCGCATACGCGGCGATGGCCGCACCCGCATCCAGGTCGCCGTGTTCGGTCGACCAGCGAAAGGCGGTGCGCAAGTTGGCCAACTCGACCGTCAGCCAGTCGTATGCCTCGCGCTGGCGCGGGCTGTCCCACAGCGCCATGATGTCGGCCTCACGCCCGGCGAAGTAGTGGGCATGCGCGGCGCGAATCTCCTCCGCGCCGGAGGCGAGGAGCTGTTCCTCGGCGAACTGGCGGATCGTCTCCAGCATCGAGAACCGGGTGCGTCCCGAAGACCGGTCGGCGACCAGCAGCGACTTGCGCACCAGAGCATCGAGCAGGTCCAGGATGGCGTAGTCATCCTCGGAACCCATGACGGCACAAGCGCTTTGGAGGTCGAATCCGCCGGCGAAGACCGAACAGCGGTCCAGCACTGCCCGTTCGGTGTCGTCGAGCAGGTCGTAGGACCAGGCCACCGCGTGGCGCAGCGTGTGGTGGCGTTCCAGGCCGCGCCGCGAGCCGACCAGCAGCCTGAAGCGCTGGTCAAGGCGGTCGCGCATTTCACCGGCGGTCATCGACGCCATCCGCGAGGCGGCCAGTTCGATGGCGAGGGGAATTCCGTCCAGCCGCCGGCATATCTCGGCCACCGCGGCGGCCTCACCGCCGTCGGCCATCGAGAAGCCCGCCGAGATGCCTTGGGCGCGTTCGGCGAACAGCGTCACCGCGGCCGAGTCCACTCCCGCCGCCACGTCCAGGGAGCGCACCGGGCGCACCTGCTCGTCCGGGATGCCGAGGCCTTCGCGGCTGGTGGCAAGGATTTTCACGGTCGCTGATCGCGCGAGGATGGCTTCGATCAGGTCGGCGGCGGCGTCGAGCACGTGCTCGCAGTTGTCGAGCACCAACAGCCTGACCCGGCCCTCCAACGCGGCGGCCACCGACTCGGTGACGGTCTTGCCGGGCTGCTGGGTGATGCCGAGCACCGCCGCGACGGCGTCGGGCACCGCCGCCGCATCGGTGACCGCGGCCAATGCGAAAAGCCAAGCGCCGTCCGGGAATTCATCGGCCAACCGCGCGGCCACCTCCAACGCCAGGCGGGTCTTGCCGACGCCGCCGACTCCGGTCAGCGTCACCAGCCGGTGCGTCTTGACCGCCGCCTCGATGTCGGCGGCCGCCGCCTCGCGGCCGATCAGGCTGGTGCCCGCGGGACGCAGATTTCCCGGACTCGCATCCAGCGCCCGCAGCGGCGGGAACTCCGTCCGCAGGCCTTCGGCGCGGACCTGGAACACGCCGACCGGCAGGGGGATGTCCCGCAACCGTCGCGGCCCCAGGTCGAGCAGATCCACTCCGTTCAGCAGGCCTGCCGTCGACTCGGCCACCAGGATCTGACCGCCGTGCCCGGCGGCCATCACCCGCGCCGCACGGTTGAGCACGGTGCCGAAGTAGTCGTTGTCGCGCAGCTCGGCCTCGCCGGTGGCCAGCCCCATTCGCACCGGCAAGTCGAGGGTGCGCTGCGCTGCCACCGCGGCATCCACCGCCGCGCGCGGCGAGGCGAACGCCGCGCACACACCGTCACCGGTGTGCTTGAACAACCAGCCCCGGTGCTCCTCGATCGCTTTACGCAAGGCGTCGTCGTGGGCCGCGAGGGCCACCCGCATCGCGTCCGCGTCGGCCTCCCACCGCCGCGTCGAACCCTCGACGTCGGTGAACAGGAACGTCACGACACCAGAAGGCGCTGACACCCCAGCAGAATCTCACAACGGACCCGCTTCGACCTCGCACATCGGCGGAAACCACGGCCCCGGGCGCTAGGTTGGGGCGGTGTTCATCGCCCGATCATGGTTGAGGCCCAGGCATTAGCGGGCGTCGCGCCGTTCTGCCGCGATGGGTATACGTCCCCGCGGCGGTGGGGACCGCGTTCGTGGCGTTGCCGTTGCTGGCCATCGCGATCAAGGTGGATTGGGCGAACTTCTGGGCGCTGATCACGAGCTCGTCGTCGCGGGCGGCCCTGCTGCTCAGCCTCAAGACCGCCGCGGCCAGCACGGTGCTGTGCGTGCTGTTCGGCGTGCCGATGGCGTTGGTGCTGGCCCGCAGCGCGGCGCGCGTGGTGCGGCTGCTGCGGCCGTTGATCCTGCTGCCCTTGGTGCTGCCGCCGGTGGTGGGCGGGATCGCGTTGCTCTATGCGTTCGGCCGGCTCGGGCTGGTCGGCCGGTACCTCGAGGCCGCCGGAATCGGCATCGCGTTCAGCACCACCGCGGTGGTGCTGGCGCAGACCTTCGTGTCGTTGCCGTTCCTGGTGATTTCGTTGGAGGGGGCGGCGCGCACCGCGGGCGCCGATTACGAAGTGGTGGCGGCGACGTTGGGGGCGCGGCCCAGCACCGTCTGGTGGCGGGTCACGCTGCCGTTGCTGCTGCCGGGCCTGATCTCCGGGGCGGTGCTGGCGTTCGCCCGCTCGCTCGGGGAGTTCGGCGCAACGCTGACCTTCGCCGGCTCTCGCCAGGGCGTCACCCGCACCCTGCCGCTGGAGATCTACCTGCAGCGGGTGACCGACGCCAACGCGGCGGTGGCGCTGTCGATCCTGCTGGTGGCGGTGGCCGCGGTGGTGGTGCTGGGGCTCGGCGCCCGCCGGCTGACGGGGACCGAGGGCCCATGAGCGGACTGCGGCTGCGCGCCGTCGTGGCGGATCGCCGCTTCGACGTGGAGTTCTCCGTGTCGGCGGGCGAAGTGCTTGCGGTCCTCGGGCCCAACGGCGCGGGCAAGTCGACGGCGCTGCACGTCGTCGCCGGGCTGATCCGCCCGGATCACGGGCTGGTGCGGCTGGGAGACCGGGTGCTGACCGACACCGCGGCCGGGGTGGACGTGGCCACCCACGACCGCCGCGTCGGCCTGTTGCTGCAGGACCCGTTGTTGTTCCCACACATGAGCGTTGCCGCCAACGTGGCGTTCGGGCCGCGCTGCCGGCGCGGGTGGCTTCGCCGGGGCCGGGCCGACGGCAAGGCGACGGCGCTGCGCTGGCTGCGGGAGGTGGACGCCGAGGGGCTCGCCGACCGGAAGGCGCGGCAGCTCTCCGGCGGTCAAGCCCAGCGGGTGGCGATCGCGCGGGCCCTGGCCGCCGAGCCCGACGTGTTGCTGCTCGACGAACCGCTGAGCGGGTTGGATGTCGCCGCGGCCGCGGGCGTCCGCGCGGTGCTGCGCGGCGTAGTCGGCCGCACCGGTTGCGCGGTCGTCCTGATCACGCACGACCTGCTCGACGTCTTCACGCTGGCCGACCGGGTGCTGGTGCTGGAGGCCGGAAAGGTCGCCGAGATCGGTCCGGTTCCCGACGTGCTGACGGCGCCGCGCAGTCACTTCGGGGCCCGCATCGCGGGCGTCAACCTGGTCAACGGGACGGTCGCCGGCGACGGGTCGCTGCACGCGCGCTCCGGCGCTCGCTGGCACGCGAAGCCGACGCCGGTCGGGGGCGACGAGCTGACCGCCGGCCGCAGCGCGATCGCGGTCTTCCCGCCCACGGCGGTGGCGGTCTATCGGGACCAACCGCACGGCAGCCCGCGCAACACGGTCGAGGTGACGGTGGCGGAGCTGGACGTCCGCGGGCCGGCGGTGCTGGTGCGCGGCGAGCAGCAGGCCGACGGCGCCCCGGGCCTGGCCGCGGAGATCACCGTCGACGCGGCCTCGGAGTTGCGGCTGGCGCCCGGCGAGACGGTGTGGTTTTCCGTCAAGGCCCACGAGGTGACGTTGTACCCGGCGGCGCACTGACCGGCGAAATTCGACGCGCGTTGCACATCGGCAACATCGGCAAAACGACGGCGCAATTGTCCGCAAGGCTCCTTGCGTCACAGCGGTAACACGGTAGGTTCGTCGCCATGGAGCAGGTGGAACCCAACTCGACGCGTCGCCAAGGCCTGTGGGCGACGCTCGCGATAGCAGCGGTGACCAGTGCCAGCGCCGTCACCATCGCCTTGCCGGCAACTTCGAACGCCGATCCGGAGGTGCCGACTCCGGTCCCGCCGGCGACCACGACGGCCCCCGCGCCGGCGGCCGGTCCGGCGGCTCCCGCAACCACGCCGGCGCCGGCGGCGCCCGCGCCCGGCGCGTCCCCGACGCCCGTCGACCCGAACGCGCCTGCGCCTCCGCCGCCCCCGCCGGTCGACCCGAACGCACCGCCGCCGCCGCCCGTCGACCCCAACGCCGGGCGGGTCGCCAACGCCGTGGGTGGCTTCAGCTACGTTTTGCCCCCCGGCTGGGTGGAGTCGGACGCATCGCACCTCGACTACGGCTCGGCGCTGCTGAGCAAGACCACGGGCCAGCCGCCGCTGCCGGACCAGCCGCCACCGGTCGCCAACGACACCCGCATCGTGATGGGCCGGCTGGACCAAAAGCTTTACGCCAGTGCCGAAGCCAACAACGCCAAGGCCGCGGTGCGGCTCGGCTCGGACATGGGTGAGTTCTTCCTGCCGTACCCGGGCACCCGGATCAACCAGGAAAGCACCACGCTCACCGGGGCCAATGGGGTCACGGGCAGCGCGTCCTACTACGAGGTCAAGTTCAGCGACGCATCCAAGCCGAACGGCCAGATCTGGACGGGCGTGGTCGGACTGCCCGCGACGAGCACGGCCGGACCGCCGCAACGCTGGTTCGTGGTGTGGCTCGGCACGGCGAACGACCCCGTGGACAAGGGCGCGGCCAAGGCGTTGGCGGAGTCGATCCAGCCTTGGGCTGGTCCGCCCGCGGCGGTGCCCGGCACCCAACCGGCTCCCGGCACCCAACCCGCGCCGGGCGCTCAACCGGCTCCGGGCACCCAACCGGCGCCAGGGGCGCCGGCCCCTGCCCCGGCTCCGGGAGCCCCGGCGGCTCCCTCGCCGGCCCCCGCGCCGGCGGGCGAGGTCAGCCCCACCCCGTCGCCGTTGCCGCAGCGCACGCAGTCGGCCTGACGCGGCCGGGCGTGCGGAACATGCGCCCAATCGTCGTTAAATACGAACCTTTTTCGTTACGCAGAGCGGGTATACCGAAATGACGGCTCAGCGACGCGCTGGGCTTTGCCAGCGAATGCAAGGAGACCCGCATGGACGTCATGGCAGCTACCGAATACCTGGCCCGCTCAACGACATTCACTAGCGTCGGCCTCATCGGTTACATCATCATCGGCGGTTTGGCGGGTGCGCTCGCCAGCAAAATCATCCGGGGCAGCGGCGCCGGAATCCTCATGGACATCGTCATCGGCATCATCGGCGCGCTGATCGGCGGCTTCATCCTGAGCTTCTTCGTCAACACCGCGGGTGGCGGCCTCATCTTCACCTTCTTCACCGCGCTGCTGGGGTCGTTGATCCTGTTGTGGATCGTCGGCATGGTGCGACGCACCTGATTGCGGTTACCGCGTTGCGGCCGCGGTGGTTGACGGCATGATTGACGGATGGTGTCACCGCTAACCACCGCGACCATGCGCGCGTGGCGGGTGCGTCGGCCCGGCCCGATGAACACGGACCCGCTCGAGCCGGTCACCAGCGAAGTGCCGCGCCCCGGGCCGTCGGAGTTGCTGGTCGCCGTCCGGGCCTGCGGCGTGTGCCGCACCGACCTGCACGTCACCGAGGGCGACCTGCCCGTGCACCGCGAACGCGTCACGCCCGGCCACGAGGTGGTGGGGGAGGTCGTCGAGCTCGGGGCCGAGGCCGCCGGGGAGTTCCGGGTCGGCGACCGGGTGGGCATCGCCTGGCTGCGCCACACCTGCGGCGTGTGCAAGTACTGCCGCCGCGGCGACGAGAACCTCTGCCCCCAGTCCCGCTACACCGGCTGGGACGCCGACGGCGGCTACGCCGAGTTCGCCACGGTCCCGGCCGCTTTCGCGCACCCCCTGCCGGACGGTTACACCGACAGCGAGCTGGCGCCGCTGCTGTGCGCCGGGATCATCGGATACCGCTCCCTGCTGCGGGCGGAGCTGCCGCCGGGCGGCCGGCTCGGGCTCTACGGCTTCGGTGGCAGCGCGCACATCACCGCGCAGGTCGCGCTGGCGCAGGGCGCCGAGGTGCACGTGATGACCCGGGGCGCCGAGGCGCGGGAGCTGGCGATGGAGCTCGGCGCGGCGTCGGCGCAGGGCGCGGCCGACCCGCCGCCGGTCCCGCTGGACGCCGCGATCCTGTTCGCTCCCGTCGGCGACCTGGTGCTGCCCGCGCTGGAGGCGTTGGACCGCGGCGGCACCCTGGCGATCGCCGGCATCCACCTATCCGACATCCCGGTGCTCAACTACCAGCGCCACCTGTTCCAGGAACGCCAGGTCCGCTCGGTCACGTCGAACACCCGGGCCGACGCGCGCGCGTTCCTGGACTTCGCGGGCACGCACCACATCGAGGTGACCACCCCGGAATACCCGCTGGCCCAGGCGGATCGGGCGTTGGCGGATCTCAGCGCCGGACGCATCGCCGGCGCGGCGGTGCTGCTGGTCTGACCGGCCCTATGTCAGGTGCCACACCAGCGCGGCGGCCAGCGCCCCGAGCCCGTTCAGCGACCAGTGCAGCGCAATCGGCGCGATCAGGCTGCCGCTGCGCCGGCGTAGCCAGCTGAAGACGAAGCCGGCGGCGCCGGTGGCGAACACCGCGCCCACCACGCCGGCGACCATCCCGAGGAACCCGCCGCCCAGCAGCCGGGTGAAGCCGACGTTGCTACTGGTCAGCCCCAGCGACGTGGCGACGTGCCACAGGCCGAACAGCAGCGAGCCGGCCAGCGCGACCCCGCGAAAGCCCCAGGCCCGGTGCAGCGCGCCGTGCAACACCCCGCGGAAGGCCAGCTCCTCGGGAATCACGGTCTGCAAGGGGATGACGACCATCGAGGCGATCAACGCGCCGGAGACCGTGGCGTAGCGGTGGTTCATGAACATCGGCCGCGTCATGGGCAGCAGCACCCCGACGGCGATCACCGCCGCCACGACCGCGACGGCGGCCAGCGCGTAACCGAACCCGGACTTCCAGTGGGCGCGTCCGAGGCCGAGGTCTGCCCAGTCCAGGCCCCGGGCCCGCATCAACATCGCGAGGCCGACGGCGGCCGCGGGCACGGTGGCGACACTCGCCCACGGCGTGGTGAAGTGCGCGATCAGGTTCGTGAGCACCAGGACGGCCACGACGACGGCGATGTCCAGATGGATCCGGAGCCGGTGCGCCGCTGCGGGGTGCTGAGGGGCGGCGGCGGTCGCGTCGGGCATTGGGCCAGTTTACCCGGGCGCCGGGCGCACCCCCGGGTTCAGCGAGATTGCCGCCACGGTCGTGGTTCGCGCGCCAACCGCAGCCACCACCGCAATCTCGGCGTCAGGCGTCAACCCTCCCAGGTCCAGCCGGCGATCTGCGGGTCGTCCTCGCCGTGCTCGCGGGTGTAGACCCGCGCGGCGAGCCGGGCGTCGACCATGCGCTGGCGCAGCACCGCGGCCCGGCTGGCCAGCCCGTCGACCCGGTCGATGACATCCATCACCAGATGGAAGCGGTCCAAATCGTTGAGCATCACCATGTCGAACGGTGTCGTGGTGGTGCCGCGCTCCTTGAACCCGCGCACGTGGATGTGCGGGTGATTCGTGCGGCGGTAGGTGAGCCGGTGGATCAGCCAGGGGTAGCCGTGATAGGCGAAAATGACCGGCTTGTCGCGGGTGAACAGCGCGTCGAACTCCCGGTCGGGCAGGCCGTGCGGATGCTCGGACTCCGGCTGCAACCGCATCAGGTCGACGACGTTGACAACCCGGACCGCCAGCTCCGGCAGTTCGCGCCGGAGGATGTCCGCGGCGGCCAGGGTCTCCAGCGTCGGGACGTCCCCGGCGCAGGCCAGCACCACGTCGGGTTCGGCGGTCGCGGTGCTCGCCCACGGCCAGATGCCCAGGCCGCGGGCGCAGTGCTCGATGGCCTGCTCCATGTCCAGGTAGGCCAGCGCGGGCTGCTTGCCGGCGACGATGACGTTGATGTAGTCGCGGCTGCGCAGGCAGTGGTCGGCCACCGACAGCAGGGTGTTGCCGTCCGGCGGCAGGTACACCCGGGTGATCTCGGCCCGCTTGTTGGCGACCAGGTCGATGAAGCCGGGGTCCTGGTGCGACGCGCCGTTGTGGTCCTGGCGCCACACGTGCGAGGACAGCAGGTAGTTCAGCGACGCGATCGGCCTTCGCCACGGCAGCTCCCGGCTGGTGGCCAGCCACTTGGCGTGCTGGTTGAGCATCGAGTCGACGATGTGCACGAACGCCTCGTAGCAGTTGAACAGGCCGTGCCGCCCGGTCAGCAGGTAACCCTCGAGCCAGCCCTGGCACAGGTGCTCCGAGAGCACCTCCATCACCCGGCCATCGGCGGCGAGGTTTTCGTCGTCGGGACCGAGCTCCGAGAGCCACACCTTGGCCGTCGACCCATAGACGGCGTCCAGCCGGTTGGAGGCGGTCTCGTCGGGACCCATCAGGCGGAACCGATCCCTGTTGCGGCCGATGACATCCCGCAGGAAGGTGCCCAGCACCCGCGTCGCCTCGTGCGTCTGGGCGGCGGGCCGCGACACCTCGACCGCGTAGTCGCGGAAGTCCGGCAGGTCGAGGTCGTGCAGCAGCAGGCCGCCGTTGGCGTGCGGGTTGGCGCTCATCCGGCGGTCACCGCGCGGCGCCAGCGCACGCAGCTCGGGGCGCAGCGCCCCGTCGCCGTCGAAAAGCTCCTGAGGCGCATAGCTGCGCAGCCATTCCTCGAGCTGCGCGCGGTGCTGGGGATTGTCGTGCGTTTCGGCGAGCGGAACCTGATGCGCTCGCCAGGTGCCCTCGACCTTCTTGCCGTCCACCACCTTTGGACCGGTCCAGCCCTTGGGGGTGCGCAGCACGATCATCGGCCACACGGGCCGCTGCGTCCCGTTGCCGCTGCGGGCGGCGCGCTGGATCGCCGCGATGTCGTCGAAGGCGTCGTCGAGCGCGGCGGCCAGCTGCTGGTGCACATTCGCCGGATCGTCACCGGCGACCGTAATGGGCCGGTAGCCATAGCCGCGCAGCAGCGCCTCGAGTTCGTCGTGCGGGATGCGCGCGAGCACGGTCGGGTTGGCGATCTTGTAGCCGTTGAGCTGCAGGATCGGCAGCACCGCGCCGTCGGTGGCCGGGTTGAGGAACTTGTTGGAGTGCCAGCTGGTCGCCAGCGGCCCGGTTTCGGCCTCGCCGTCGCCGACCACGCACGCCACCACCAGCTCCGGGTTGTCGAAGGCCGCGCCGTATGCATGCACCAGCGCGTAGCCCAGTTCACCGCCCTCGTGTATCGAGCCGGGGGTCTGGGCGGCGACGTGGCTGGGGATGCCGCCGGGAAAGGAGAACTGCCGGAACAGCTTTCGCAGGCCTTCGGCGTCCTCCTCGATGCCGGTGTAGACCTCGCTGTAGGTGCCCTCGAGATAGGCGTTGGCCACCAGCGCGGGGCCGCCGTGGCCGGGCCCGGTGACGTAGATGACGTTGGCGTCGCGGTCGCGGATGATGCGGTTGAGATGCGCGTAGATCAGGTTCAGCGCCGGGGTGGTGCCCCAGTGTCCCAGCAGCCGCGGTTTGACGTGCTCGGGCGACAGCGGTTCGGTCAGCAGCGGGTTGTCCAGCAGATAGATCTGCCCGACCGACACGTAGTTGGCGGCGCGCCAGTAGGCGTTGATCAGGTCGAGTTCGTCGTCGGCAAGGGGAGCGGTTGTCTGGGTTTCTAGGCTCACCCGCCCGATTGTCCGCGCCGACGGTGAACGGCGCTCGACGCGGTGGTGCTTTGTGTTGGCGCTCGCGATTGCCGACTACTCTTCGCCGCGCGCCCGCGCCTCGTAGGCCCGGCGCTTCTCGGCATCCACGTCATCGGTGAAGACGTGCTCGCCGCCCAGCGCCCGATTCAGGCCCTCGGACACGGCACGCGGCATGAACTTCTGCGACGCGATGATCGCGCCGGCCGTCTTCGTGACCCGCACGCGCGGCCGGGGGTGCGCCACCAGTTTGACGATCGCGTCGGCGATGTCGGACGGCTCGGCGTTGCGGATCCCCTTGGCGCCCGAGGTGCCCGCGATGAGTTCGGTGTTGACGAAGGTCGGCATGACGACCGAGAACTTCACGCCCGCCCGGCGGTATTCGATCCGGGCGGAGTCGGTGAACCCGATCACCGCGTGCTTGCTGGCGCAGTAGGTGGCCGCCCCGGGGATATACGTCTCCCCGGCCAGCGAGGCGATGTTGATGACGTGGCCGGACCCGCGGGGGACCATGCGCTGGGCGGCCAGCTTGCTGCCCAGGATGACGCCGTAGACGTTGATGTCGAGGACGCGCCGGGTGACGGCGTCCGGCTCGTCGACGATCCGCCCGAGCGGCATGATGCCGGCGTTGTTGACCAGGACGTCGATCGGGCCGAGCTGGCGCTCGACGTCGTCCAGGAACTCCGAGAACGACTGCGGGTCGGTGACGTCGAGTTTGCCGTACACATCCAGGTCCAGCCCGGCGCCCGATTCCTTCACCGTTACCTCGTCGACGTCACCGATCGCCACCTTGGCGCCCAGCTTGTGCAACGCGGTCGCGGTGGCCAGACCGATTCCGCGGGCGCCCCCGGTGATCACCACGACCTTGCCGCGGACCTTCAGCCCAATGGACGCCGTATCAGCCATTCCTGCCCTCCGGATTCTTGACGGGTGTCAATCACGCGATCCGGTAAGCACAACACTCGGCGTGGGGCTGCGCAACAACCCGGGTGGCCGAATACTGCTAACGATGATCGAGGTGCGGGTGGCGGTCCCGGCGGACGCCCGCGCGGTGGCCCGCCTGCATGCGCGGGCGTGGCGGTCGGCGTACCGGGGGCTCATCGACCGGGACTACCTGGACGGTCTCACCCCCGAGGCGTTGGTCCGCCGGTACACCTTCGGCCGCATGGGATTGCGGGTGCCGTCCACGTTGGTCGCGGTCGACGGTTCCGCGGTGCGCGGCTTCGCCACTACGGGCCTGAGTGACCTGCCGAACCTCGGCGAGCTGATGGCGCTCTATGTGGACCCGGCCTGCCTGGGCTCGGGCGTGGGGAGCACGCTCGTGGCGGCCGCCCGCGGGCGGCTGCGGGCGGTCGGGGTGACGGACGCCGTGCTGTGGGTGCTGGGCGCGAACGCCCGCGCTAGACGGTTCTACGAGCGCGACGGCTGGCGGCTCGACGGGGCCTGCCGCACAGTCGCTTTCGGGAACACCGAGGCGCGACAGATGCGTTACCGGCGCGCATTGACGTAGCCGCGGCGGTCAGTTCAGGGCAAGCCAGACCAGGCTGGCGCCGCCGGCGAGCGCGCAGTAGATGGCGAACGGGGTCAGCGTGCGGGTCTGGAAGTACCGCGTCAGGAACCGCACGGCCAGGTAGGCGCACACGAACGAGGCGACGCTGCCGGCGAGCACCTGGCCGCCGATCCCGGCCGCCCGGGGCCCGAACAGTTCCGGGATCTTGTACACACCGGCGGCCAGGATGATGGGCGTCGCCAACAGGAAGGAGAACCGGGCGGCGTCCTCGTGGGACAAGCCGCGCCACAGCCCGGCCACCATGGTGATACCCGAGCGGCTGATGCCGGGGAACAGCGCCAGGATCTGCGCGGCGCCGATCAGGACGCCGCGGCGCAGGGGCAGCTGCGCCAGCCGATTGTCGACGGCATCGCCGGTGTGCGCGGGCTGTTCGGTGACCGGCGCGTCGTCGGGGGAGACGCGTCGGCGCAGCACCTCGCCCGCGTAGAGCACGATGCCGTTGAGCAGCAGGAAAATCGCCGCGGGGATGGGCTTGCCCAGGGTGGTGCGGAAGGTCCGTTCCAGCGCCAGCCCGGCCAGTCCCACCGGGATGGTGCCGCCCACGATGAGCCAGGCGAGCCGCTCGTCGAGCGTCTGGATGCGGCGATACCGCAAGGACGACACGAACCCGCCCACGATGCGCAGCCAGTCCCGCCAGAAGAACACCAGCAACGCCGCGGCGGTGGCCACGTGCAGGCCGACGATGAACGCGAGGTAGGGCGATTCGGGCGCGGAGACGTTCAGGTCCTGCGCCCACCGCCCGCCGACGACCGCGGGAACCAGCACCGCGTGCCCCAGGCTGGAAACGGGGAAGAGCTCGGTGACGCCCTGGAAAGCGCCGACCACCACGGCCTCGATGTAGGTCAGGTGCGCGCTCATGTCGGGTGCCGACGATAGCCGACGGCCGGCTCCGCCACCCAATCAGCTTGCCCAGTTGGCTTTTTGGCCGGCGTCCAACGGTCGACCGGCCGGGCCCCGCACCTGCGGGTACGGTGTGCTGATGGCCGACGGGTTGCTCGACGCCGTGCGCGTCCTCGACCTGTCGAGCGGCAACGGCGACGCGGTGACGCGCCTGTTCGCCGACCTGGGCGCCGACGTGCTCAAGGTCGAACCCCCCACCGGCAGCCCGGCGCGCGATACCCCGCCCACGATCGCCGGCGCCAGCATCCCGTTCGCCGTGCACAACGCGAACAAGCGCAGCGTGGTGCTGGACCCGTTCGACGAGGACGACTGCGGGGTGTTCCTCGACCTCGCGGCGCAGGCCGACATCGTCGTGGACGACGGCTTCTACGGGGAGGCCCCCACGTTCGGGACCTCGGTCGAGGAGCTGGCCGCCCAGCACCCCCACCTCGTGGTGCTGTCGATCACCGACTTCGGCGCGACGGGGCCGCGCTCGCTGTGGCGGGCCACCGATGCGGTGCTGTACGCGATGGGTGGCTCGCTGTCGCGGTCGGGTCCCACCACCGGGACGCCGGTGTTGCCGCCGGACGGTATCGCGTCGGCCACCGCCGCCGTCCAGGCGGCCTGGGCAACCCTGGTCGCTTACTACAACCGATTGCGTTGCGGCACCGGCGAATACATCGACTTCTCGCGATTCGACGCCGTGGTGATGTCGCTCGACCCGGCGTTCGGCGCGCACGGGCAGGTCGCCGCCGGCATCCGCCGCACCGGCCAGTGGCGGGGCCGCCCGAAGAACCAGGACGCCTACCCGATCTATGCGTGTCAGGACGGTTACGTCCGGCTGTGCGTGATGGCGCCTCGTCAGTGGCGGGGGCTGCGGCGATGGCTGGGCGAGCCGGAGGATTTCCAGGACCCGAAATACGACGTGATCGGCGCGCGCTTCGCGGCGTGGCCACAGATCAGCGAGTTGGTCCAGGCGCTGTTCGCCGGGCAGACCATGAAGGATCTGGTCACCGCGGGGCAGGCCCACGGCGTTCCCATCGCGGCGGTGCTCACGCCGTCGTGGGCGATGAGCTCCGAGCACTTCGCGGCCGTCGGCGCCATCACCGACGCCGAACTCGTCCCGGGCGTCCGCGTCAGCGTGCCGACCGGATATTTCGTCGTCGACGGGCGGCACGCGGGCTTCCGCAGCCCGGCCCCGGCCGCCGGGCGGGACGGGCCGGGCTGGCGCGGGAATCCGGCGGTGGTGTCCTCACCCTCCGGCCGGGTCGGCGAGTATCCCTTTGCGGGCCTTCGCATCCTGGACCTGGGCATCATCGTCGCCGGCGGCGAGTTGAGCCGGCTGTTCGGCGACCTGGGCGCCGAGGTGATCAAGATCGAGAGCGCGCAGTACCCAGACGGACTTCGGCAGGCCCGCGTCGGCGAGGCGATGAGCGAGTCGTTCGCCTGGACACACCGCAACCACCTGGCGATGGGCCTGGACCTGCGCAGCCCGGCCGGCCAGGACATCTTCGCCCGGCTGGCCGCGGAGTCCGACGCCGTCTTCGCCAACTTCAAGCCGGGAACGCTTGCCGCGCTTGGCTTTTCCTACGACAACCTGCGCGGCCTGAACCCGCGGATCGTGCTGGCCGAGAGCAGCGCCTACGGCGAGGCGGGCCCGTGGAGCACCCGCATGGGATACGGGCCGCTGGTCCGCGCGGCGACCGGCGTCACCCGGCTGTGGACGACTGACGATCCGGACAACCACGACGGGGCCGCGCGGCACGCCTTCTACGACGCGACGACGATCTTTCCCGACCACGTGGTCGGGCGGATCACCGCCATCGCGGCGCTGGCCGCGCTGATCCACCGGCACCGGACGGGCGGCGGGTCGCACGTGCACATCTCGCAGGCCGAGGCCGTGGTCAACCAGCTCGACACCCTGTACGTCACCCAGGCCGCGCAGGCCGCGGGCATCCCGAGGATCGCCGACGACACCAGCCTGCACGCCGTCTATCCGTGTGCCGGCGACGACGAATGGTGCGTCATTTCGATCGGCTCGGACGATGAATGGCGTTGCGCGGCAAGCGTTTTCCACCACCCCGAGTGGGCCGACGACCCGTGCTTCGGCACCGGCGAGGCGCGGCTGGCGAACCGGCGCGAGCTGGTCGAGCTGGTGTCGGCCTGGACCCGGACGCGCACCCCGGAACGGGCCGCCCAACTGCTGCAGTCCTCCGGGGTCGCGGCCGGACCGATGAACCGCCCGCCCGACGTCCTGGAGGACCCGCAGCTGGTCGAGCGGAAGCTGTATGCGCAGATGACGCATCCGCTCGTCGAACGCGCGCTGCCGGCGGAGACGGGCCCGGCGCCCTTTCAGCACATCCCGCGCGCACCGCAGCGCCCGGCACCCGTGCCGGGCCAGGACACCGTCGAGATCTGCCGAAGGCTGCTCGGCATGGGCCCCCAGGAGATCGACCGGCTCGTCGGCGAGGGCGTGCTGTTCGGGCCGCCCTGACCACCGGCCGATCCGGCCCGCGGTCGCCTGGACCGATAGCCACGCTAAGTTCGTTCGTATGAAGGTGGACCCCAGGACACCGGTGCTGATCGGGTATGGCCAGGTCAACCACCGCGACGAGATCGACCCCGGGCGGCGGTCCGTCGAACCGGTGGACCTGATGGTGGCCGCGGCCCGGCAGGCCGCCGATGCGCGGGTGATCGAGGCCGTCGACTCCATCCGCGTGGTGAACATTCTGTCGGCGCACTACCGCGATCCGGGGCTGCTGCTCGGGCAGCGGATCGGTGCCACCGACTTCACCACGCTGTACAGCCCCGTCGGCGGCAACGTGCCGCAGTCGCTGGTCAACCAGGCATGCCTGGACATCCAGCGGGGCCGGGCGCAGGTGGTGCTGCTCGCCGGCGCCGAGACCTGGCGCACCCGCCGGGGCCTGCGGGCAAAGGGCGCCAAACTCGAGTGGACCGTCCAGGACGACTCCGTCCCCATGGCCGAGGTGAGCGGCGACGACGTGCCGATGGCCGGGGATGCGGAGATCAGGATCAGGTTGGACCGGCCGGCCTACGTCTACCCGTTGTTCGAGCAGGCGCTGCGGATCGCCGGCGGCGAGTCGGTCGACGACCACCGGCGGCGCATCGGCGAACTGTGGGCCCGTTTCAACGCCGTCGCGGTCGACAACCCGTACGCGTGGATCCGCAAACCGGTGACCGCCGAGGAGATCTGCGAGCCCGGACCGCAGAACCGGATGATCAGCTGGCCGTACACCAAGCTGATGAACTCCAACAACATGGTCGACCAGGGCGCCGCGCTGGTCTTGGCGTCGGTGGAACAGGCTCGGCGCCTGCGGATTCCGGCCGACCGCTGGGTCTACCCGCACGCGGGCACCGACGCGCACGACACCTCGGCCATCGCGGAGCGCGACGAGTTGCACCGTTCGCCGGCGATCCGGATCGCCGGTCGCCGGGCACTCGAACTCGCCGGCCTGGGCATCGACGAGGTCGACCATGTCGACCTCTACTCGTGCTTTCCCTCGGCCGTTCAGGTGGCGGCGGCCGAACTGGGCCTGCCGGTCGACGATCCGGCCCGCCCGCTCACGGTCACCGGGGGGCTGACGTTCGCAGGCGGACCCTGGAGCAACTACGTGATGCACTCCATCGCCACCATGGCGGAGTTGCTGGCGGCCCATCCTGGGCGCCGCGGCCTGATCACGGCCAACGGCGGCTACCTGACCAAGCACAGCTTCGGCGTGTACGGCACGGAGCCGCCCGCCGAATTCCGTTGGGAAGACGCGCAACCGGCGGTTGACCGCGAGCCCACCCGGGAGGGCTTGGTGGACTGGGAGGGCGTCGGCACCGTGGAAGCCTGGACCACTCCGTTCGACCGCGACGGCCGACCCGAGAAGGCGTATCTGGCCGTGCGCACGCCGGACGGGTCGCGCACCCTCGCCGTGATCAGCGACACCGCGCAGGCGCAGGCCACCGTGCGCGAAGACATCGGCGGCGCCAAGGTTGCCGTCGCCGACGACGGCAGCGCCACGCTGCAGTAACCCGGCCGCGGCGATCCCGCCAGTTCGGGGCGCCGTTTGCCCGATAACGGTCGCTAGGTCATGCCGTCTTGCCTATTGTTTAGCTTGAGGTCGGGGGAGGTGAGCCCAGGTGCAGATCCTGGTTACCGACGCCACCGGCGCGCTCGGGCGGCTGGTCGCACGGCAGCTGATCGCTGCCGGGCACACGGTGACCGGCATTGCTGGGCGTCCCCACCCATGCCTGGACGGCAACGTCGAGTTTGTTTGCGCACCGCTGCGCCACCCGGTCTTGCGGGAGATGGCCGAGGAAGCCGACGCGGTCATCCACCTGGCCCCGGTCGACACCACCGCACCCGGCAGCGCCGAC
Source organism: Mycobacterium sp. UM_11 (assembly GCF_001414075.1). NCBI lineage: Bacteria > Bacillati > Actinomycetota > Actinomycetes > Mycobacteriales > Mycobacteriaceae > Mycobacterium > Mycobacterium sp. UM_11. Next base: position 65,441 of record NZ_LATC01000009.1, read on the forward strand.
ATCGACCTGCTGGCCCAGGTGACCGACGTGGCCGCCCGGGCCGGCGACCGGTTGCTGTTCGTGTCCCAGGCCGCCGGGCGGCCCGACCTGTACCGGCCCGCCGAGGAGCTCGTGTCCACCAGTTGGGGGCCCAGCTTGGTCATCCGCATCGCCCCACCGGTCGGGCGCCAGCTCGACTGGATGGTGTGCCGCACCGTGGCCACGCTGCTGCGCACGAAGGTGTCGGCGCAACCGATGCGCGTGCTGCACATCGACGACTTGGTGCGCTTCCTGGTCTCGTCGCTGGACTCCGACCGCACCGGCGTGGTCGACCTGGCCTCCCCGGACACGGTCAACATGATCACCGCGTGGCGGATGCTGCGATCCGCCGATCCACGGTCCCGGCTGAATCGGGTGCGCAGCTGGGCACGGCTCGTTCCGGACATGGATATCGCTGCGGCGCAAGAGGATTGGTCGTTCAAGTTCGGCTGGCAGGCACTCGAGGCCGTGGCCGACACCGCCCGCGGCCTTGTCGGCCGCCAGATCGGCCCCGCGGGCGCCACCGGCCACGGGCGCCAACTGGCGATCCCGGTCGAGGTCGCCCCCCGTTTGCCACCTTCGGCGCAGGAGCACAGCGCGGCACCCGAGGGCGTCGAGGGCGAATTCGACGACCGGATCGATCCGCGCTTCCCCATTTTCAGCGCGGCCAACCTCGCCGAGGCGCTGCCCGGGCCGCTCACCCCCATCACGCTGGACGTCCAGTTGAGCGGATTGCGCGCGGCGAATGGGGTGCTGAGTCACGTGCTGGCGCTGGGCGGCGTGACGGGCGACGAGTGGGGCAACAGGGCCATCGCGGTGTTCGGCCACCGGGCCTACGTCGGGGTGTCGGTCAACATGGTCGCCGCCGCCCAGCTGCCCGGCTGGGACCAGGATGCGGTCGCCCGTAACGCGCTGGCGGGCCGGCCGCACGTCGGAGACCCCCTGCCGTTCGGTGAGCCCGCGCTGGCGGGCGGCGCCCTCGGGTACATCGCCAAGGCCGTCGTCGCGGGGCGGTCGCTGGCGCTGCTGCGCCACCTGAAGTCCGACACCGGGGCCTACAGCGCCGCCGCCGACGCCGAACAGCTCGACGCCACACAGCTTGCGTCGCTGCCCGACGCCGGCCTGGAAGTCCGAATTCGCCTGCTGCGGGACCGGATTCATCAAGGCTGGATCCTCACCGCGTTGTGGCTGATCGACACCGGCGTCACCGCGGCGGCGCTGGAGCGCAGCAAGGACGCGCGCGGTGTGCCTGGGGTTGACATGATCATGGAAAGCACGCGCGTCACGGCCGAGACCGACCAGCTGGCGGCGGTGCTGCGGGCCGACCCGCCGCTGTGCGCGCTGGCCCAGGAGGGCAACCTCGACAGCATCCGCGCGCTGTCTCCGGCCACCGCCGCGGCGGTGGACGCCGCCGTCGCCCGGCTGGCGCATCGCGGGCCCGGGGAAGCCGAGCTGGCCAGCCGCACCTACGCCGACGACCCGGCGCTGCTGTTGACGGCCGCGGGGGCGGCCGCGGTGTCCGCCGCCGCGTCGACCGAACCGCCGTCGGCGACGCTGGCCCGGCGGCTGACCACCAATGCCCGCGACTCGCGAGAACTCGCCCACGACACCACGCTGCGGTTCACTCATCAACTGCGGATGACGTTGCGCGAGCTGGGATCTCGCCGCGTGGCCGCCGACCTGATCGACGTGGTGGAGGACGTCTACTACCTGACCTGTGACGAGCTGGTCATCATGCCGACAGACGCCCGGCTGCGGATCAAACGCCGCCGCGCCGAACGGGAACGGTTGCAGGTGCAGCGCCCGCCCGACGTCATCGACGGGACGTGGGCTCCCGTCGAGCAGGCCCCCGATTAACCGAGGAGTTCGCGCAGGTACAGCGCGTTGCGCACCGCGTGGCCGCCCAGGTCGTTGTTGAAATACATCCACACGTCTTTGCCGTCGTCGCTCCAGGCGGCGATCCGGTCGGCCCAGCGCCGCAGCTCGTCGTTCGAATAGGAGCCGGCGTAGATCGCGTCCTGATCCGGGCCGTGCATGCGGACGTACACCAGGTCGGTGGTGGCCCGCGGCACGCACGCCAACCCGGCGCCGCTCATCACCACGTAGGCGGCGCGCCGGCGTTCCAGCAACTCGAAGACGCCCGCGTCGTTCCAGGACGGATGGCGCAGCTCCATGGCGACCCGGATCGACTCCGGCACGCCGGCCAGAAAAGCGTCCAGGCGCGCGTCGTCGCGCTGCTGCTCGGGATGCAGCTGCACCAGCAGCACCCCGCGGCGATCACCCAGCAGGTCCCAACAGCGCACGAAGCGCTCGATCCACGGCTCGGGCGAGGCCAGGCGGCGGTAGTGAGTCAGCCCTCGATGGGCCTTGACCGACATCTTGAAGCCGTCAGGGAGCCGGTCGCGCCAGCCCGCGAACGTCGAATCCTTCGGCCAGCGATAGAAACTCGCGTTCAGCTCGACGGTGTCGAACACCTCCACGTAGCGGGCCAACCGGCGCGCCACGGGCAGGCCGGGCGGGTAAAGAACGTCCGCCCAGTGGTTGTAGGACCATCCCGAGGTACCGATCCGTACGGTCAACCGGTCACCTGCCGGCGCACGTCGTCGTCCAGCGAGACCCTGATCAGCGCCGCGGCCAGCCGCGCATTGGCCTGCGGCGCAAGGGCTCCCAGCTTTGCCGGCTGCGTGGGCAGGCCCAGTTTCCTGGCCGCGGCAATAGCCCGGTCGTCGAAGTACGGCCGCACCCAGGTCCACACGTCCTGCGCCTCGCGCAGGTAGATGTCGGCGCCGGTGTCGCCAATCCCCTTGAATCCCTTGAGCAAACGCTTCGCGGCTGCGACGTCGTGCTGGCTGCGATCGGCGAGTTGCCGTAGATCGCCGCCGTATTCGTCGCGCACCCGTCCGGCCATGTCGGTGAGCCGGGTGGCCGAGCTTTCGTCGTAGCGCACGTAGTGGGCGCGCCCGAAGGCGTCTATCATCGCCTGCCGGTCCGAGGCCAGCACCGCCCGGGGGGTGCGCAGGCCGGCTTTGAAGAGTTCCCGTCCGGCGGCCATGGCGATGCCCGCATCGATCGGCTTGCTGGCAAGCATGCAGACGACCAGCAGCTGAAACAGCGGCATCGGCTTGTCGCTGAGCCTGATTCGCGCCTCGGCGGCATAGGTGGTTGCGGCAACCTCGAGCAGCCGTCGCACGAGTCGCGCAGGTTCGGGCATACCCGATGACGTACCCGCGCCCGGCCCCAGCAAACGGCGGCGGTCACTTGGGCGGCAGGCTGCGCGCGTAGCCGACCCCGCGCGACACCCAGGCCTGGAGTTGCCGTTTGGTCCGCACCCCGGCGGGCTCCACCCGCACCCAGCCACGGACGTCGCGGCCCGCCATCACCATCGGGCTGACGTGGGCGCGCGGCACCACCTTGTCGAATTCGTCCCGCGGCACCCGGACCAGTAGGCCGCCCTGGCCGCTGACGGCCACGGACATGTTGCCGTTGATCAGGAAGGCGAGGCCGCCGAACATGCGTTTCTCTTCGACGCCGCGTTGGGCGGCGACAAGCTCGCGGATTTCTTCCGCCAGGCTCTCGTCGTAGGCCACGGGCGGCGCGTCAGTCCAGGTCCACCCGGATGGTCAGCAGGTCGCTGCCCATCAGGAGCACCACCGCGCTGTTGAGCCGCGGCAGGTTACCGAGCCGCTGCAGCGGGTCGTCATCGGGCAGCAGATGCGCAGTGCCGCTGCGCCATTGGCCACCGATGCGCACCCGTACGGCGGGATTGGCCTTGATGTTGCGGACGTAGTCGGAGTGTTCGCCATGCTCGGAGACCATCCAGAACTGATTGCCGACCAGCCGCCCGCCGACGGCGGTGCGCCGCGGCTTGCCGCTCTTGCGGCCGGTGGTTTCCAGGCTGATTCCGGGCATCTGCCGGCCTACCGGATTGACGAGCAGCCGCTGCACGCGGTGGACCACTTGGCGTTTGAGAGTCACGGGTCCATTCAACGCCGCGCCCGCCGGCCGTGTCACCGTGCAAATGAAACAGCCGCCCCCTTGCGGGGGCGGCTGCCTCGTTGTCAGCTGCCGGTTTTACCGCGGAGCGCCGACGTTTCCGCCGACACTGCCGCCGGCGTTCGCGCCGCCGACGGGCGTGTACGCCTGGAACCCGGTAGACGTCTGGACGCCCCACTGACCCAGATCCGGGTTGAACACGACCGGAAGCTGGGCTCCGTCCGGGTCACCCACTGGCGGCACCCAGGTGGCCGGGAGGCCGTAGCGACCCGGGTCGTTGTAGTGCCCCGGCGGCGGGAAGCCGTCGTGTCCCGGGGGAAGCGGGCTGCCCGGCGCGTTGCAGTTGACGCCCGGCGCACCCGGGTTACAGATCGGCACCCCGGGCACATGCTGGCCCGGCAGGTCATCCCGGTCGCCTCCAGGTACGTTCGGACCCGGAATGCCCGGGTTCGGCACGTTCGGTCCATCCGGACCGGCTTGCGCGATGCCGGCGCCGATGCCGAACCCTGCGGACGTAATGGCTCCGGCCATGAGTGTGCCGGCTGCGATTTTGCTCAGATTCATCAGTGAACCCCCTTGTCGAGCAGTTTGGGCCGCTTAGTGCAGCTCAAGCGGTTGACTTGGTGATTCGCTCACCCCACCGCCCTCATCGGGCAGTCGAACCTCCAACCACCCAGATACCCGAGCGATGGATGTCGGAAACCTTCTTCCGTCCTACGCAGGCCGCGGGGCCGGCACGCCCACGGCACGCAACACCCATTCGCGCGGAACCGAGAACGCGAGTGACCTGCGCGGAATGGTGGTCAGCACGGGCTCCGGTATCGCCGTCTTGTAGTGCAGTGACAGGCGTCCGGAGAACGCGGGATCGATGTGGCCGACGTCGGCGGTGAGCACAAGCCCGTTCGGCGACAGCTCGGCTTGCACGGGGCCCTCCTGCGACGCATCCCAGCGCTGGTCGATGGCCCGTCCCGCGAGCTTGGGCACCGTCGAGAGCGTGCCGAGCACCCGCTGGGACGTGAGCACCAGGGAGCCGACATAGCTGCGGATGTTTCCCTTGGCGACGAATCCCGGCACCGAGCCGCTGAATCGGAAAGTGGCGGGGACGTACTCGGCGAGCAGGACAATGCCTTCCGGTTCCACCTCCGCCCGCATGTCGGCGGGAAGCTTGCCGATGCGGAGCAATCTGCGCAGGATCACGGCCATCCACGGACCTTAACGCGCTTGGCCGGGATGCGAGCGAGTTTGCTGCGCATCCCGGCCAGGCTTGCGTCAGGCAGCGGCCGTGGCTGTCCCGACCACCGGTTCGAGAGCCTGCGCGACGATGTCGGCGACGTCGGTCATCGGCTTGACGTCCAGCGCGTCGAGCACCTCGGCGGGCACGTCGTCCAGGTCGGGCTCGTTGCGCGCCGGGATGAAAACCGTTGACAGGCCGGCTCTTTGCGCGGCGAGCAGTTTCTGCTTGACGCCGCCGATCGGCAATACCCGACCGTTCAGCGTGACCTCGCCGGTCATGCCCACGTCGGAGCGCACCTGGCGTCCGGTGGCCATCGACACCAGGGCGGTGACCATGGTGACACCGGCCGACGGGCCGTCCTTGGGCACCGCGCCGGCGGGCACGTGGACGTGGATGCGCCGGTCGAGGGCCTTCGGATCGACCCCCAAGTCCGCGGCGTGGGAGCGCACGTAGGACAGCGCGATCTGCGCCGACTCCTTCATGACGTCACCCAGCTGACCGGTCAGCTGCAGGCCGGGTTCGCCCTCGGTTGAGCCGGCTTCGATGTAGAGCACGTCGCCACCCAGCCCGGTGACGGCCAGGCCGGTGGCCACGCCCGGCACCGCCGTGCGTTCGGCCGATTCCGGCGTGAACCGCGGGCGGCCAAGGTAGTCAACCAGATTCGGCTCGTCGATGGTGATCGGCCCGGAATCGTCCGCCAGCTTGGTGGTGACCTTGCGCAGCGCCTTGGCCAGCAGCCGCTCGAACTGTCGCACACCGGGTTCCCGGGTGTAGTCGGCGGCGATCCTGCGCAGCGCGGCGTCGGTCAGCGTGACCTCGTCCTCGGTCAGCGCCGCCCGCGCCCGCTGCCGGGGCAGCAGGTAGTCCCGCGCGATCGCGACCTTGTCGTCCTCGGTGTAGCCGTCGATAGCCACCAGCTCCATGCGGTCCAGCAGCGCCGACGGGATGTTCTCGATCACGTTGGCGGTGGCCAGGAACACCACGTCCGACAGGTCCAGGTCCAAGTCCAGGTAGTGATCGCGGAACGTGTGGTTCTGCGCCGGGTCGAGGACCTCCAGCAGCGCGGCGCTCGGGTCGCCCCGATAGTCCGAACCGACCTTGTCGATTTCGTCCAGCAGCACAACGGGATTCATCGTTCCGGCCTCACCGATGGCGCGCACGATCCGGCCGGGCAACGCGCCCACATAGGTGCGCCGGTGCCCGCGGATCTCGGCTTCGTCGCGCACACCGCCCAGGGCGACGCGCACGAACTTGCGACCCAGCGCCCGCGCGACGCTCTCACCCAGCGACGTCTTGCCGACGCCGGGGGGACCGGCCAGCACCATCACCGCGCCCGAGCCGCGGCCGCCCACCACCTGCAGCCCCCGCTGGGCGCGGCGGGCCCGCACGGCCAGGTATTCGACGATGCGGTCCTTGACGTCGTCCAGCCCGTGGTGGTCGGCGTCCAGGACGCCGCGCGCGGCCTTCAGGTCCGTCGAGTCCTCGGTCCGGACGTTCCAGGGCAGGTCGAGGACCGTGTCCAGCCAGGTGCGGATCCAGCCGCTCTCCGGGCTCTGGTCGCTGGAGCGTTCCAGCTTGCCGACCTCGCGCAGCGCGGCCTCGCGCACCTTTTCAGGTAGGTCGGCGGCCTCCACGCGGGCCCGGTAATCGTCGGATCCGTCGGGCTCGCCCTCGCCGAGTTCCTTCCGAATGGCAGCCAGCTGTTGGCGCAGCAGGAACTCCTTCTGCGTCTTCTCCATGCCCTCGCGGACGTCCTCGGCGATCTTGTCGTTGACCTCGACCTCGGCGAGGTGCGAACTGGTCCAGTCGATCAGCACGCGCAACCGTTCGGCGACGCCGACGGTCTCGACCAGCTGCCGCTTCTGCTCGCTGGACAGGTACGACGCGTACCCCGAGGTGTCGGCCAGGGCCGACGGGTCGGTCAGCCTGTTGACGTAGTCGACGATTTCCCAGGCCTCGCGCCGTTGCAGCATGGCCAGCAGCAGCTTCTTGTACTCGGCGGTCAACGCCTTGACCTCGTCGGTCGTCTCGACGTCGGGGACCTCGGTCACCTCGACCCACAGCGCCGCGCCCGGCCCGGAGGCTCCCGTACCGATCTGCGCCCGGCGCTCCCCGCGCACGACGGCCGCGGTGCCGCCGCCGGCGATGCGTCCGACCTGCAAAATCTTCGCGATCACGCCGTGCGAGGGGTAGCGGTCGTCGAGCCGGGGCGCGATCAGCAGCTGCCCCGACTCGCTCGCCTGGGCGGCGTCGATCGCCGCCCGAGCGGCATCGTCGAGCGCGATCGGCACGACCATTCCGGGCAACACGATGGTGTCGGTGACAAACAGCACCGGCACCGATTTGGCTTCAGCCATCAATCCTCCAAAAACTGAGTCTGATGCGCTCAACCCAGCCCGGCGCCGGTTTGTTCCCGAGACGCTTCCTTCAGGCCCAACGTGCGGCCCGCCTCACACTGGCGGCGAAACCGGCCCCAGTCGCCGCAGCTGTGTCACGTGCCCGGGCGAAAGCTCTTCGAGGCAGGTGACGCCCAGCAGCCGCATCGTCCGGATCACGCCGTCGGCGAGGATCTCGATCGCGCGGGTGACGCCGGGCTGGCCGCCGGCCATCAGCCCGTACAGGTAGGCGCGCCCGACGAGCGTGCACCGCGCGCCGAGGGCGATCGCTGCCACGATGTCTGCGCCGGACATGATCCCCGTGTC